>JAAYMV010000043.1 GCA_012521185.1 Bacillota bacterium | reverse complement strand
TTTCGAGCTACTTTAAATAAACTTTTAGTCTATTTACAACCTTATCGCCCTAAACTAGTGATTGTAATTCTTTTTGCCTTTGGTAGTGCTGCTTTTTCCATTGCTGGTCCGAAAATTATGGGCAAGGCTACTACTAAAATCTTTGAAGGCTTAGTAAGTAAGGTTGCTGGTGTAGCAGGTGGCGGAATGGACTTTGCCTACATTGGGCGAATTATTATCGGGTTACTTGCTCTATATGCTACAAGTACATTGTTCTCCTATATTCAAGGATTTATTGTTTCAGGAGTAGCCCAAGAAGTTTCATATAATTTACGAAAAGCAATCGCACAAAAGATTAATCGTTTACCATTAAAATACTTTGATACCAATAGCCATGGAGATGTCTTATCCCGGGTAACTAATGATGTGGATACGGTTAGCCAAACCCTAAACCAAAGTTTAAGTCAGATTATTACTTCGGCGACCACTTTAATTGGGGTATTGATTATGATGCTTTCTATTAGTGTTCCTATGTCAGGAGCGGCATTGCTGATGCTGCCCATTTCTGCAATTCCTGTGATGCTGGTAGTGAGGCATTCACAAAAGTATTTTAAGGCTCAACAAGATGCTTTAGGCCGAGTTAATGGTCATGTGGAAGAGGTTTATGGCGGGCATGTGGTAATGCAAGCATTTAATGCTGAAGAACAGGTAATAGTAGACTTCGATCGGATTAATCAAGATTTGTACACTTCAGCTTGGAAGTCTCAATTTTTATCTGGCTTAATGATGCCGATCATGATGTTTATTGGCAATTTAGGTTATGTAGTGGTTACCATTTTAGGCGGTTGGTTTGCAATTCGTGGCAGAATTCAGGTAGGGGATATCCTAGCTTTTATCCAGTATATGCGCAGCTTTACCCAACCAGTATCACAAATAGCCCAGATTAGTAATGTGTTGCAATCAGCAGTAGCTGCTGCCGAAAGAATTTTTGAGTTTTTAGAAGAAGAGGAAGAAGTTCAAGAGAGTGCAGCACCAGTGACGGCAGAAAATGCTATAGGAGAAGTAGAGTTAAGAAAAGTGAAGTTTGGTTATAAACCGGAGCAAATAGTGATCAAAAACTTTTCTGCCAACATTAAGCCAGGACAACGGATTGCTATTGTGGGACCGACGGGAGCAGGGAAAACCACTATTGTAAAATTGCTAATGCGTTTTTATGAGCTGCAGGAAGGCGATATTTTTATTGATGGAGTAAAGATCAGTGATTTTACCAGGGAAGACTTGAGAAAGCAATTAGGAATGGTACTACAAGATGCCTGGCTCTTTAGCGGTACTATTATGGAGAATATTCGCTATGGAAGATTAGATGCTACTGATGGAGAGGTTATAGAAGCGGCTAAAGCAGCTCATGCTCATCATTTTATTATGACCTTGCCTGATGGCTATAATATGGAAATTAATGAAGAAGCTAATAATATCTCTCAAGGGCAAAAACAGTTGCTAACTATTGCGCGAACTATTTTAGCTGATCCCAAAATTTTAATTCTTGATGAGGCTACTTCTTCAGTAGATACACGTACGGAGATTTTAATTCAGCAAGCTATGGATCGACTAATGGAAGGAAAAACTTCATTTATTATTGCTCATCGGTTGTCGACAATCAGGAATGCAGATTTAATTTTAGTAATGAATGAAGGAGATATTGTTGAACAAGGAACCCACGAGGAATTATTAGCTAAAGATGGAT
>JAAYMV010000003.1 GCA_012521185.1 Bacillota bacterium | reverse complement strand
GTGGTGGAATTACAATACAAAAAGGTTCCCGATCAGGATCAACTTCTTGATGAAAATATCCTTGTTCTTCCCAATATTGATACCATTTATCCTCCACAGTCCGTGGATTATATGTTGTATCTAATGTCTGTTTTTCTGACATTTTTACCACTCCTCTATCCTACTTAATTTAAAAATATAAAAAACTCCTCCATCCAAAGGACGAAAGAGTTGCTTCGCGGTACCACCTTTATTCTTATTAGTCAAAACTAATAAGCACTCTATGAGAAGATAACGGTTCTCACCCGGCAAACTGCTGCTCATAAGCGACCTTCGCTTAGCACATTCTTAGGAAATCTTACAGCCACGGATTTCCCTCTCTGAAAGCGTTACTAAGCTACTCCTCTTATTCATCGCATTAATATTTAATTGCTAATATCATAGCCTACCATAAATTGTTTGTCAACTTTTACTTAGCTGATTTTTGTTTTTGACACTTTTTGCAATAACCAAAAAACTTTAAGCTATGATCAACAATCTCAAAGTCAGTCTCTGAGGCAATTTTATCTTCCAAAGAATCTAATAGATCGCCTTTAAACTCACTAATTTCCCCACATTCTAAACAAATCAAATGATGATGATAATGTTCATCATCATCTGTTAAATCTAATTCATAACGGCTTTGACCATCACCATAATCTAGCTTATAAACAATATTTAGCTTTTCCAGTAACTCTAATGAACGATAAATTGTAGTCAATCCTATCTCGGGATAGATATCTTTTGTTTTTAAATAAATTTCTTCGGCACTAGGATGGGCATCACGGCTTTCTAGTAGTACCTGAACAATTGAGTTTCTCTGTGGGGTTAAGCGATAGCCCTCAATTTCAAGTTTCTTTTGGATACTAGCTAATAAAGCTTCCTTATCCATCGGAACACCCCTTATAACTTTTCATTAAAATCTTGAATAGAAAAAGATAATAATAGTCAAGACTACTACTAAAAAAACAATAGTTTGACTAACGGATAAGAGCATATTAGCTCGGTCGCGCCGTGGCGGCGGAGAGTTTACAAATAAGTAGCCCCACGCTAAGGACGCTATTATAGCTAATATCCAAGGACTATTAATATCGGCAAACAACGATAAACTACTTCGTAACCATGCCACTAAAGCTAAAGCCCCTAAAGCAACTTGCCCATCAAACCGTAAATTGCGACGAATACGCCATAAAATAAAGAAGATCAAATAATAACCAAGCGCAAAATATAATGGCAAAGGATGTACAGCTAATTCACCAAAAGAAACCGCCCAGGGCATATTTGTAGTATAGCCAAAAACATTCGACCCTAAAGCACTAAAAACTTTGATAACTAAAACTCCAGGAGTTATAGCATCTAAAAAATCTAAACCAAAAATTTGATGGCCTAAGGTATAAAGCAAACCGAAAATTACAGCAAAAATAAAACCAACTTCAGCATGGATACCCTGATTAATTTCAGTGAAAATCAGCCAGGGTCTAAGCAAAGAGCCAAATCCATATTCTGCCCATAAAACACCTAGTCTACCAGCAAGGAAAAAGGTGAATCCTGTGCCTATTATAAAGTCAAACATAGTCTGCCATCTAATATTATGTCTTCGGCCTTCGCGCAGTGTTATGATTGTGCCAAAAAAGACACCACAACTGACCATTACTCCATATACGTAAACAGGTATGCCTGCAAAATAAAACCAAATATTATCCAAGATTCACCCCTACCTTTCTAGTAAAACTAATTCCCCGTTAACCACAAAAATTCCTGCTTTACTGATCGGCAAGTAATTTGTTCCTAATGATTTGATTAACTAAACCAGGGTTAGCTTTACCTTTGGTCTCCTTCATTACTTGGCCAACGAAAAAGCCAAGTAAACGATCTTCTCCTGCCTGATACCTTTTTACCTCATCGGGATAAGTACTGAGAATCTGGTCTATAACTCCTTCCAATTCTTTGGTATCGCTAATTTGTTCAAATCCTTGTTCCTTAATGATCTGAGCAGGTTTTTTACCGCTGTCAAACATCATGCCTAATACTTCTCGTCCCTGATTACCACTAATTTTTCCATCCTTAACGATACTGAGCAACTCTGCTAAATCACCAGGTTGAACTGGTATTTCCGGAATCGTTAAGTTTGAAGCGTTTAATAAACGAGCAAACTCTCCTGTTAACCAATTAGACAGCTCTTTTGCATTAGGAAAAGACTGATAGGCTGCTTCAAAAAAGTCCGCTAATTCTTGAGTTGCTGTTAATAATGATGCTTCATAATCAGATAACTTATATTGCTCAATAAATCGATTTTTTCTTGCTAAGGGCAATTCTGGCAATGTAGCCTTGATTTCATCAATCCAAGATTGTTCAACAATTAAAGGTGGCAAATCTGGTTCAGGGAAATAACGGTAATCATCGGCCTCCTCTTTTGTACGCATGGTGACCGTAACACCTAGCTTTTCATCCCATGTACGAGTTTCTTGATAAATTGTTCCACCTTGATCATAAACTTCAGCTTGACGCTGCTCTTCATATTCTAAAGCCCGTTCAATAGCTCGGAAAGAATTTAGATTTTTAATCTCAACTTTGGTACCAAACTCAGTGGAGCCTACTGGACGCAAAGAAATATTGGCATCACAGCGTAAGGAGCCTTGCTCCATTTTACAGTCACTTACTTTAATATATTCTAAATTGGCTTTTAGCTGTTCTAAAAATGCCTTAGCCTGAGCTGGCATACGTATATCCGGTTCTGTTACAATTTCGATTAACGGTATTCCAGCCCGATTGTAATCCATTTGTGAAAACTCGGAGCCAAGAATATTGTCACCACTATGCACCGATTTACCAGCTTCTTCTTCTACATGAATCCGATTAATTCTCACCGAATAAGTCTGACCATCTAATTCATAATCCATATGTCCAGCTAAACAAAGAGGCTGGTCGTACTGGGAAATCTGGTAAGCTTTCGTTAAATCCGGATAGAAATAATTTTTGCGATCGAACTTACTATAATTTGCAATGGAGCAGTTTAAAGCTAAACCTGCTTTAATAGCATATTCAATTGCTTGTTGGTTAACCACTGGTAAACTGCCAGGCAAACCAAGACAAATTGGACAACAATGAGTATTTGGATCGCCACCAAATTCGGTGGTGCAACCACAAAAGATTTTACTTTTGGTAGCTAATTCCACATGAACTTCTAAACCAATAATCGTTTCATATTTAGTCATTGTTCTTCACCTGCTTACTATTTAACTCCTGTAAAGTGTAGGCAGTTCGTAATAGTGTTTCTTCAGAAAAATGTTTACCCATTAATTGAATACCAATCGGTAAATTCTGAGTATCTGTGCCACAAGGCAAACTGATTGCCGGAATGCCTGTCAAATTGGCAGCCATAGTATAAAAATCTGATTTATACATTTCTTGCGGATCAATTTTGGAGCCAAATTCAAAAGCGGTTGTTGGTGTTGTAGGTGCTACAATTACATCTACTTTAGCAAAGGCTTTGGCAAAATCTTGAATAATCAAAGTCCGTACTTTCTGAGCTTGCGCATAATACTTTTGGTAATTAGCTGCACTTAACAGATGAGTCCCTAAGAGAATCCGACGTTTTACTTCGGGACCAAAACCTGCTGCACGTGTATTTTTAAACATTTCCACGCTATCAGTGCCAGTTACTCGCAAACCATAGCGAACTCCATCAAACCGTGCTAAACTAGAACTTGCTTCAGCACAAGACAATAATAAACAGCAATCGTTCACATAATCTGCCATGGGCAAAGAGATTTCAGTAACCTCAGCTCCTGCACTAGCTAAGACATTGATAGCCTGCATAATTGCAGATTTTATTTCCGAGTTTAGACCAGCAAAATATTCTTTTGCTAAACCTAACTTAAGGTTAGTTACATCAACTTGTAAAGCCTGAGTATAATCTGGTACTGGTTGTTTTGCGACTGTGGCATCATAGTAATCCGATCCAGCAATGATTTGCAGTAGTGCAGCCGCGCTTTGTACATCCTTAGTGATTGGCCCAATATGATCTAAAGAAGGAGCATAAGCAAATAATCCATACCGCGAAACTCGACCATAAGTTGGCTTCAAACCTACGACTCCACAAAAGGCTGCTGGCTGACGAATAGAGCCGCCTGTATCAGAGCCAATAGACCAAGGCACTTCTGATCCAGCTACTGCTGCAGCTGAACCGCCACTTGAACCTCCTGGTACTCGCGTTGGATCTACTGGATTCAAGGTTCTACCAAAGGCAGAAGTTTCGTTAGATGAACCCATGCCAAATTCATCCATATTAGTTTTACCAATAATCGGCAAACCGGCAGCCTTAATTTTGCTAACTACTGTAGCATCATATGGCGGTATATAATCGGCCAACATTTTAGATGCAGCTGTTGTTTTAATGCCATCAGTGCTAATATTATCTTTAATCGCAATCGGAATGCCATCCCACGAAGATAATAGTCTACCCTCTTTTCTCCGCTGATCTGATTCATCTGCCATCTGTAAAGCCAAGTCGGCTGTAACAGTAATAAAGGCATTATTGTTAGATTGTTCAATTTTTTGCAAATAGCTTTCCACAATTTCTCTACTAGTAATCTGTTGCTGTTCTAACTTACTTTGTAACTGAGTAACGCTATATTTAGATAATCCCAACTCCAAGCCTCCTACTCTTCCATAATTCGTGGAACCCGAAAATATCCTTTCACTGATTCTGGTGCATTACTAAGCACGCATTCTATATCTAAACTCGTTTCTACTTGATCCTCGCGTAGAACACTTTCAACAGCAATAGGATAAATCGTTGCGGCAACTTGTTCTGTATCTATCGAACGCAGCTTATCAAAATTAGCTAACATTTGGCTTAGGTATCCTTGCAATTCTCGTTCTTCCTCTGCTGTCAAATTAATTCTAGCAGCATCAGCTATTTTTTTTATCTCAGTAATTTCAATCAATATTCACACCCCTTTCTGCTAAAAAACGTCTAAATTCTTCTTCGTTTAAAATCGTTATATTTAATTCCTGTGCTCTGGTAAGCTTAGAACCAGCTTTTTCACCAGCAATCAAATAATCCGTGTTTTTATTAACGCTTCCCGTAACATTAGCTCCCAGACTGCGCAGCAAATCTTCCATTTCCTTCCGGCTATAACTTTCCAACTTACCAGTTACTACAAAGGTTAAGCCATCCAAGATTAATTCAGCTTGACTCTCCTGAGACATTTCCATATTAACACCAACAGCCACTAATTCATTAATTAATTGCAGATTTGCTGGAGAACTAAAATAATCTACTATACTAGCAGCAATTTTCTCGCCAATAGTATCTATCTCCATTAAATCCTCAATACTTGCTTGCTGCAGTCGTTCCATCGTTTTAAAGTTCATAGCCAGTTCACGAGCAACTTCAACACCAACTAATCTAATTCCTAAAGCAAAAATTAAGTTAGCTAACGAACGCCGTTTACTTTGTTCGATAGCTGCCAACAGATTTTCTGCTGATTTTTTACCAAATCGTTCTAACTGTACCAAATCATCAAAGGTTAGTTTATATAAGTCTGCTGGTGTTTTAACTAAGTTTGCCTGCACTAGTTGTTCGACTACTGCTGGTCCTAGCCCTGCAATATCCATCGCATTACGTGAAGCAAAATGCACTAACCCTTCTAACTGTTGAGCAGGACATTGACCATTCACGCAACGGGTAACAGCTTCTCCTGGTAAACGTTTTGTTGGCTGTTCACATACGGGACAATGTTGCGGCATCACAAAGGGTATTTCCGAGCCATCACGCCGTTCTACTAAAGCCTCTACGATTTCTGGAATAATATCACCAGCTTTTTGTACAAGAACATAATCGCCAATCCTAACATCTTTAGCCTTTACAATATCCTCATTATGCAAAGTAGCTCTACTTACTTGGGAACCGGCAACAAATACTGGTTCTAAAATAGCTAATGGGGTTAGGGCTCCAGTCCGTCCAACTTGTACCTGGATATCTAAGACTTTAGTTACCACTTGCTCAGCAGGAAATTTATAAGCAATTGCCCAACGGGGACTTTTCGCAGTATAACCCAACTGATTTTGTAAGTTCAAATCATTAACTTTTATTACAATTCCATCAATGTCATAAGGTAAAGATGCCCGTTTACTGGTCCAGTCCTGGATAAAATCCCAAATTTCCTCTGCTGTACGGCAAACTTGGTAGCTAGGATTTACTTTAAAACCCAACTCGCTTAATTTTTTCAAACAAGCATCATGCTTATTTAAATCTAAGGCTTCTGCCGCTCCAATACCATAAATGAAAATATCTAAGTTTCTGCTAGCTGCAACCCGAGGGTCTAGTTGACGAATCGAACCAGCTGCTGCATTTCTCGGATTGGCAAATAAACTTTCACCAGCGGCTTCTCTTTCCGCATTTAAGCGCTGAAAGGAAGCTTTAGGCATGTAAACTTCCCCTCGGACATTGATATCCACAGGTTCATTTAGACGCAAAGGCAAAGAGCGTACCGTTCTTAAATTATGAGTAATATCTTCACCTGTTTGTCCATCACCTCTAGTAAGTCCTTGAACGAAGACACCCGCTTGATAGGTAAGTGAAACGGCTAATCCATCAATTTTTAACTCACAAACAAATTCAACATCTTGACCTATACTGCGTTGAACTCGATTTACAAAGGCTTGCAATTCTTCCTGATCAAAAGCATTGCTTAGACTATATAAAGGGATCTGATGCTGCACTGTACTAAAACCGCTGCTAGGAGTGTGTCCCACTCTTTGAGTCGGTGAATCAATAGTTACTAAATGCGGATATTGTGTCTCTAATTCGATTAACTCACGCATCATTCGATCATATTCAGCATCACTTATTTCTGGATCATCTAAGACATAGTAGCGATAATTATGATAGTTTAACTGTTTACGTAAATCTTCTATTCTTTGCATATCCGCTGTCTGACTCATAGATCTACCCTCCTAAATCTTCTCTAAAGGGGCTACTCCTGCCAAAACCTTTTTTATCTCATTGTTAGCTAAGACAATATGCAGCATATCTTGTTTAGCTCCTGAAATGGCTACAATCATCCCTTCACCCCATTGAGCATGCCGCACTCGATCACCAACTTTAAATTCAAGATTAGCCCCTAAGCTTCTGGGCCGATCGAAGTTAGCTGCTAATCCAGATTTCTGAATCGGTTTTGGCATGCTGGCAAATGACATTTGGCTGTAAATACTGGTAGGTTTTTCTACTTCTTCAATTAACTCAGCTGGAATTTCCTTAACAAAAGTAGAAACGGGATTTTGACTAACTTGTCCAAAGAGCGTACGCCTTCTCGCACAAGTTAAATATAGTTGTTCCTCTGCCCGAGTTATACCTACATAGGCTAATCGTCTTTCTTCTTCGATTTGTCCTGGTTCCCACAAAGAACGGAAACTAGGGAAGACTCCGTCTTCCATACCTACTAAAAATACAACTGGAAATTCCAAGCCTTTAGCTGCATGTAAAGTCATCATCGTTACTACGTTAGCATCTTGATCATAGTTGTCTACATCAGACATTAAAGATATTTTTTCTAAAAAGGTATTTAAATCTGCTTGTTCTTCCTGATCAAACTGCCAAGTAACAGTTTTAAACTCTTTTAAGTTTTCTTCTCGCACTTCAGCCTCAACCGTCTTTTGACTGCGCAAAGCTTGCAAATACCCGCTATCGATTAACACCTTGTCTACTAAATCGGTAATACTTAAGCTTTCGCTGCTTTGCCGTAAATCATCAATCAAGTTCTTAAAGTTGGCCAATTCTTTTTGGTACTTACCAGTAAGATTAGGTATCTCAGCTAATGAATCTAAGGCTTGAAATAGGCTAATACCCTGACTTTCTGCATAACTTTCCACACGAGAAATTGTTACATCACCTAAACCGCGTTTAGGTTCATTAATAATCCGGCGAAAGCTGTAATTATCATAGGGATTAGCAATTAAACGTAAATAAGCTGTGAGATCTTTAATCTCTTTACGATCATAGAAACGTAAGCCGGAAACGATCCGATAAGGAATTGCGCGCTGCATAAATATTTCTTCAATAATACGAGATTGTGCATGAGTCCGATATAAAATAGTATAATCCTGATAAGTATGTTTACCTTCAGCTAATCCTTCTCTAATTGTTTCCGCAATAAAATTGGCTTCTTGCCGTTCGTCTTCAGCTTGATAAAAGAACAGCAAATCTCCCTCGGGATTTTGCGTAAATAATTCTTTGCCTTTCCGCTGAGTATTATTGCTAATCACATGGTTAGCAGCCTTTAAAATGTTTTGTGTGGAACGATAATTCTGTTCTAGTTTAATTACTTTGGCCTGCGGATAGTCTTTTTCAAAATCAATAATGTTCCGTATATCAGCGCCACGGAAAGCGTAAATTGATTGATCATCATCACCAACCACACATAAGTTCTGGTGCTTTTGGGCTAATAAATTAACTAAAGTATATTGCGAATGGTTGGTATCTTGATACTCGTCAACCATAATATATTGAAAACGCTGTTGGTATTTTCCCAATACGTCTGGCCGCTCATTAAATAAATAAACGGTATACATAATTAAGTCATCAAAATCTAAAGCATTATTCTCAACTAATTTGTTTTGATATTTTTCATACACCCGAGCTACCGTAGTAGTCCAAAAATCTGCAGCTTGTTTTTTGTATAACTCTGGCGTTAACAGCTGATTCTTTGCATTGCTGATACTGCCAAGTAAAGCACGAACTTCAAATTGCTTAGAATCTAAATTTAATTCCTTCATACAATCCCGAATAACCATTTGTTGATCAGCTGTATCAAAAATCAAAAAGCTTCGCTGCAAACCTATTTTATCAGCATCTGCCCTTAAAATTTGTACACAAGTTGAGTGAAAGGTACTTACCCAAAGCTGATCCCCGACTGCACCTATCAACTGCTTGATCCGTTCTTTCATTTCTTGAGCAGCTTTATTGGTAAAGGTCACAGCTAAAATGTTATAAGGTTTAACCTGACATTCACTAATTAAATAAGCCATGCGGTAAGTTAACACTCTCGTTTTACCACTTCCTGCCCCGGCAATAATTAGCAATGGGCCATCAACTGTTTGAACCGCCTCTTGCTGCCGCGGGTTAAGGGCCTTAAGATAATCCATAAAATCCTCCTAGCAAAATAATATCAATCTATATTATAACTGATCTCCTTCCATAAACAACCTAAAGGTTTACTCGGCTAAAAAGCGAAAAAGTAATCAGAGAAAATATTACAACTCTGGAAGGATGTGAAACATTTGGTACGAAAGTTGGCCTTATTTTATTTATTTATCCTTATTTTATCTTTCTCTGGATGTACTATTGGCGGATTGCCTGATGTTACTCCGCCAGGCGAAGAAAACAACAATGTTGGAGGTGAGGGTACTGGCCAATATGGATCACTAACCGGAACAGTTTATGATCCAACTTATAAAGATTTCAAGTTAGAATCAGGGAACATTGAAATAGACGGTAGAATCATACCGATCAAAAACGGTACTTATCAAGTGGACAACCTACCTAATGGTACCTATACCTTACGGGCTAAACAAACCTGGTACAACACGGTTGAACTCCAAGTCTATGTCCATGGCAATACCATTAAGGATATCGCTATGACACCAAAGATCTCCCCAACTGAATTAGATTTATTTGCCCGCCTGGTAAGTTCAGAAGCCCGTGGCGAAAGCTATATCGGACAAGTTGCAGTAGCAGCCACGGTGCTTAATCGAGTATTGGATAGTCGCTACCCTAACACCATTACTGGAGTAGTTTATCAAGTGACTGTCACCAATGGCATTAAGTATTATCAATATGAGCCGGTCAAAAACGGCACCATTGATCTACCGGCAACTCAAAGTGCTAAAGACGCTTCGAGACAAGCTTTAGCCGGATGGGATCCTACCATGGGCGCTACTGGATTCTTCGCGCCTAACAAAGTACCACAATGGTCCAATGGTAAACGTCCCTGGGTTTGGCAACAATGGGACAAAGATCCCATCAAATTGAAAATAGGCAATCATAACTTTTTCAGGTAATCAGTTAATTATCAGAACCTGTCCTTTTCTATTCCATAGAATTGGACAGGTTTTTTATCGGCGTGAACTTAACTCTTGCCAGATTTCCTGTAAACTAATCTCTTTTTCAACTAATAAAACTATTAAATGATAGAGAAAATCGCTTGCTTCATAAATTAATTCTGATGAATCCGTATTCTTGGCGGCAATGATGGTTTCAGCAGCCTCTTCCCCAATTTTTTTAAGGATCTTATCAATTCCCTCTCTAAAGAGATAATTAGTATAAGAATTTTCCTTTGGATGATGTTTACGATCTAAAACTACATTATACACTTCTTGTAAAACTTCTGCACCAACTAACTGAGAATCTGTCCCTTGTTCTGCAAACTCTTTTACGGGATAGCTGAAGCAGGTTGGAGTTCCTTTATGACATGCTCCAGTACCATTTTGTTGAACAGTAACTAACAAAGAATCACCATCGCAGTCAGCAACGATTTTTAACACTTTTTGAGTGTTACCTGAGCTTTCACCTTTTTGCCATAATTTTTGTCGGCTACGACTATAAAACCAGGTATAACCTGTTGCTAAAGTTTTGGCTAAAGATTCTTCATTCATATAAGCTAACATTAGAACTTGCCCTTTGTTATCCTGGATAATAGCAGGAATTAATCCATCACTATTAAATTTTAATTCTTTAATATTCACTTCTGCTACCCCCATTATGCTTTACTGATTTTCACTGGAATATTACAACTAGCTAGATAGTCCTTAACCTGCTGGACGCTTAATTCTTGAAAATGAAACAAAGAAGCAGCTAAAGCAGCATCTGCTTTTCCAATGGTCAAAATATCACGAAAGTCTTCTAATTTACCTGCTCCACCACTAGCAATAATCGGAATACTTACTTCATCGGCTACGGCTGCAGTTAGTTGAGTATCATAACCATTTTTAGTACCGTCAGCATCCATACTGGTTAACAAGATTTCACCAGCACCAAGTTCCTCCACTTCTCGAGCCCATTCTAACGCATTCAAGCCAGTAAAGTTTCGGCCTCCCTGAGTAACGACTTCCCAATAGTTATTCTCAGACGACCATTTAACGTCAATGGCAATTACAATTCGCTGTCTGCCAAATTCCTCAGCAGCCTGCTGGATCAAATTTGGATTAGTCACAGCTGCTGAACTAATGGAAACCTTACTAGCGCCGGCAGCTAAAATCTTACGAATATCTTCAGTACTGCGTATTCCGCCACCAACGATTAATGGGATAGTTAGTTTTGCTGCAGTCCGTTCCAAGACATCGAACAAAATACTTCTATCTTCAGTGGAAGCGGTAATGTCTAAAAAGACAATTTCATCAGCTCCTGATTGATTATAAACAGCTGCTAATTCCACTGGGTCTCCAACATCTCGTAATCCAACAAAGTTTGTGCCCTTGACGATTCGTCCATCTTTAATATCTAAACAAGGTATGATCCGTTTATAATCCGTCATCCTAGTTCTCTCCCCTAGCTAGCCTAATAGCAGTGGATAAATTAATATCTTTAGTATAAAGAGCTTTACCGATAATTGCCGCATAAACTCCTTGATCTTCTAACTGTTTCAAGTTATGAATATCCTCTAAAGTTGAAACTCCACCAGAAGCAACTATTTTTAAACCAGTAGCCCCCATTTTCTCTAATTCCACTAAATTAGGCCCTTGCAGCATTCCATCCCGAGCAATATCAGTGTAAATAATCTCTTGCACACCGATTTCTTTCATTTCTAACGCTAAATCAAAGGCACGTTTTTCTGTAGTTTGCAGCCATCCCTGCACAGCCACATAGCCATTACGCGCATCGATACCCACTACAATTCGTTCACCATACTCAGCTACTGCCTGCTCAAACCATTCTGGCTTATTTAAAACAACTGTTCCTAAGATTACTCGTTCTACCCCAAGATCTAGAACTCGCCTTACAGTTGCTAGATCTCTAATTCCACCACCAAGTTCCACTGGCACTTCTAAAGCCTGAACGATTTTACTAACTACCTCTAAATTCAAAGGTTGACCGGCCTTTGCACCATCCAAATCTACCAAGTGAATTAGTTCGGCACCTTCCGCTTGAAAATCTAAAGCTATCTCTACAGGATCGTTACTATAAACGGTCTTTTTTTCATAATCACCTTGCTCTAGGCGAACACACTGCCCATCAATAATATCAATGGCTGGAATTATTAGCATCGAAAACACCCCTTCTCTATATTTTCATGTTCATAAATCTAAACTTCCCTTAGTAGAAAGGGTTCCGTCAATTCGTTGATCAAATGTAACTGCTTGTTGTAATGCTTTAGCCAAGGCTTTAAAGGCTGCCTCAATTATATGATGAGTGTTTGTCCCCGCTAGCTGTCGAATATGGAGAGTAATTCCAGCATTAAACGCAAAGGCACGGAAAAACTCTTCTGCTAAACAACTATCAAATGCTCCCACTTGAGCTTGTGGAAGTTGTAAATCTGCAGCACAAAAAGGTCTACCACTTATATCTAAGGCAACTTGCACTAAAGCTTCATCCATTGGTACAAATGCATTACCATACCGTATTACACCTGACCCATCGCCTAACGCTATTTTAAAGGCTTGTCCTAGACAAATCCCTACATCTTCCACGGTATGGTGACCATCAACCTCTAGATCGCCAACACAACTTATTTGCAGATCAAAGAAGCCATGCCGGGCTAACGCTGTAAGCATGTGATCAAAAAAACCAATTCCTGTTTGCACCTGACTAGTACCTGTACCATCAAGGGAAATCTTAACCCTAATATCTGTTTCCCTTGTTTTACGAGCAACTTCCCCAACCCGAACTGGATCACTCATTCTGCTCACCAGCCTTTAAATCGTCTAATCTAACGCGAATAGCATTTCCATGAGCCTCTAAACCTTCCCGATCAGCAATTTCAACAGCATGTGGTCCATGTTTGAGAAAACCATCTACTGAGAAACTTATAATGCTAGAGGTTTTTAGAAAATCATTAGTACTTAATGGCGATAAAAAGCGGGCAGTACCGTTAGTCGGCAACACATGATTTGGACCTGCAACATAGTCGCCAATCGGCTCTGATGAATATTTACCCAAGAATATTGCTCCAGCATGCCGAATTTTGCCCATCATCGTCCATGGATCTTTCACCATCAATTCTAAGTGTTCGGCAGCAAAAATATTAGCTAGTTCAATGCTTTCTTGTTCATCACGAGTAACCACAATCAAGCCCCAAGTGTCTAAAGCTGAACGGGCAATTTCCGCTGTACTCAATGTGGCTAATTGTTCCTCAATCTCAACTAAAACTTCATGAGCCAATTTTTCACTAGTAGTAATTAAGCACACTGCTGCTTCCCAATCATGTTCCGCTTGGGATAGCAGATCAGCAGCAATATATTTAGCTGGCGCTGTTTCATCAGCCACAATTAAAATTTCACTTGGTCCGGCTATCGAATCAATACCAACGGTGCCAAAAACCATTTTCTTGGCTAATGTTACGTAAACATTGCCAGCACCAACAATTTTATCAACCGCTCTTAAAGATTCCGTTCCATAAGCCAAGGCAGCAATCCCATGCGCACCACCAGCTTTTAGCACAGTAGTAACACCACAAGCCTTAGCAGCTACTAATAAATGAGGATCTATTTTTCCGTTCCGTAATGGAGTTGCCATAACAATTTCTGGCACACCAGCTACTTTAGCGGGAATTGCACACATTACCACCGAAGATACTAAAGGAGCGTTGCCTCCTGGAACGTAGATTCCAACACGATCTAAAGAGGTAACTTTTTGTCCGAGAATAACTCCATCTGCTTCTGTAGAAAACCAACTATTCTGTAATTGTTTTTCGTGAAAACGCCAAACATTGTCAATGGAAAATTGCAAAGCCTCTTTAAATCGCTCACTAACGGCTTGTTCTGCGGCGACGAACTCTTCTTCTGTTGCAAATAACTGATTTTCAGCCAAAGCTACCCCGTCAAACAATTCGATATACTTTAATAATCCTCGATTACCGTCTTTTTTAATATCCTGGATAATCCGATTTACTGATTCTACTGGTGTTAATGGTTCACCAAAAACTTGAGTGGTTCTTTCTAAACTAGCTGGACTAACCTGAACTTCATCTAATGGAGGTCGCGTCATCAACTGCTTGACCTCATCTAACGATTGACAATCCTTTGTTCTAACTAACCTCATCTAAATCACTCCTTCAATAGCCTTCACCAAATCAAAGACCTCTTGCCGTTTGGTTTTTAAAGAAACCTGGTTGGCAATTAGGCGAGAAGTACTTTCCATAATAGTATCAATCACCACTAAACCATTCTCCACTAAAGTGCGGCCGGTTTCTGTAATATCAACAATAGCTTCGCTTAAACCAATAATGGGTCCTAACTCTATAGAACCATTTAAGGGAATAATCTCTACTTGAATTCCTTTTTTATTAAAAAATTCCAAAGTAATTCGTGGATACTTACTAGCCACCCTGCTATTAAAATCCAGATCCGTCACATTTGTGATCCCTAAAGCTTTTGGTATGGCAACCACCAATTGACACCGACCGTAACCTAAATCAACCAGTTCAGCTACATTTTTATCTGCTTCCATTAAAGTATCTTTACCAACTACTCCTAAGTCAGCTGCCCCATATTCTACGTAGGTAGGAACATCAGCAGGTTTTGCTAAAATAAACCGCAAGCCAGCCTCTTTACTTTCTATAACAAGCTTACGAGTTTCCTTTTTCAAATTATCACAGGGATATTTAGCTTTTTCTAATATTTCAATAAACGAATCAAGCAGCCTGCCTTTGGAAACTGCAATACTTAACACCATTTTCCCCTCCCTACTAGTCCTCCGCTAACTCGATTATCTCTAGTTTTTCACCAGCTACAACCAAGGCTTTCATGTTCTTGGCGGCTGCATATTTTTTAGCTTGCTCCACCGTTAATTCTTCTGTGTCTATTTCCACCTGAATTCCTGCTTGTCGTTGTTCCTTAGCATACTGCAAAGCCTTGACCCAATCATGGGGTAAAACTAAAATTCCTTGCGCCTTGTTGGCTGGTTTCAAACCTTGCTGCTCTAGTACTAACATTAATCGTTCTAAACCTAGAGCAAAACCAACTGCAGGTAACTGATTGCCAAAGCGACTGCTTAAGTTATCATATCGTCCGCCGCTAATTAAGGTAAAACCAATATCTGGCACATATCCTTCTAAGACTACACCAGTATAATACTCTAAGGACTTAACCATACCCAAATCTATGTAAACTTGATCAGTTACTCCATAATCAACTAACAGCTGATAAACTTGTTTCAAGTTTAAAATTGCTTGCCGAGCCCTGTGGTTCTCTGTTTTACAGTAGGCTTCGTCTAACACTTCCGCTTGCCCACGTAATTGAGGTAAGTCTAGTAATAACTTTTTCGTAGACTCATTTAACTCTGTAGAATTAACCACATCCCGCAATCCTACTAAATCATTTCTTAACAAGGCTTTCCAAATTAACTTTTTAGTCTTTTGACACTGGCAATCTTCCATAATACCATGAAAAAATTCTACCTGACCAATATCTAACCTAAAATCTTTTACACCCATAGTATTAAACAAAGTAATGGCTAAAGCGATAATCTCAGCATCAGTTGCTGGATTAGCACTGCCAATTAACTCTACACCACTTTGATAGAACTCTCTTTGGAAACCGACTTGCACATCATCATAACGAAACACATTAGCTAAATAGGCTAACCGTAATGGCTTAGGCTGATCTTTTAATCGACTAGCTACCATTCGGGCAATAGGTGTTGTTAAATCATAGCGTAGAGTAAGTAGCTCTCCATCACGGCCGACAAAACGGTAAGCCTCACGAGCATTGATACTGCCCTGTTCGAAGATCTCGAAAAACTCAAAAGTAGGGGTTATTATTTCCTGAAAACCCCATGTACGAAAGATGCGTCTAATCTCTGACTCTAACTCAGTTTTCCATCGAGCCTCAACTGGCAAAAAATCTTTAACTCCTCTCGGTGTCTTTAACTCCACTCTAACTCCCCCTTACTCCCACTCAATAGTTGCTGGCGGCTTTGAGCTGATGTCATAAACAACCCGATTTACTCCAGGTACTTCTCGAATAATACGATTACTGATTTTCGCTAACACTTCGTAAGGTATTCGTACCCAATCAGCACTCATCGCATCATCACTAACTACTGCCCGTAACGCTAAAACATATTCATAGGTACGCTGATTATTAGTCACTCCAACTGTTTGAGTATTTGTCAAAACAGCAAATGCTTGCCAAATGTCTCGATATAAACCAGCTTGACGAATTTCATCTAAATAAATGGCATCGGCTTCCCGTAAAATATCTAACCGTTCTTTAGTTATCTCCCCGATAATCCGTATCGCTAAGCCTGGACCTGGAAAAGGATGACGCCAAACTATTTCCTCTGGTAAACCAAGATATTTAGCTAGCTCTCTAACTTCATCCTTAAATAATGTACGCAAAGGTTCCACTAACTCAAATTGCAGATCCTCAGGTAAACCTCCTACATTATGATGAGATTTGATGACTTTCCCTTGACTAGTCATACTTTCAATTACATCAGAATAAAGGGTGCCTTGGACCAAAAACTTAGCATCTCCAATTTTAGTCGCTTCATCTTGAAAAACATTAATGAACTCGTTACCAATAATCTTCCGTTTTTGCTCTGGATCACTAACATCTTCCAGCTTGCCTAAAAACCGCTGACTGGCATCAACATGGACTAAGTTAATATTAAACTTATTCTTAAAAGTAGTTACTACCTGTTCTGCTTCATTTTTTCGCATAAATCCATGATCTACAAAAATACAGGTTAATTGATCACCAACAGCCCGGTGGACTAAAACAGCAGCTACCGATGAGTCTAAACCGCCGCTTAAACCACAAATAACCCGCTCATTGCCTACTTGTTTTCTAATACTCTCAATTAAGTGACTAGCATATGTAGCTGCATTCCAATTTTGCTCACACTTACATTGATCAACTAAAAAACTGCGTAGCGCATGTGAATCGTAGTTAGTTAAGATAGGAAAATTACAATTCTCAAGTCCATGACCAATCCCTAAAACAGGAACATTAATGGTCAATAAATCTTCTTTTAACACAAAGGATTGGTTGACATCCTGATGTTCATTTCCACAAACAATGATGCCATTAGGTGCCAATGCTTTAATTTCAGGAACAGCAGTATCTGCTGAAACAATTTCACTATAAATATGATGCTCGCGTACTTTGCGAGCAATAGACTGACTAAATCTTGTACCAAAATCGATAATCACTACTTTATCCAACATCACCACGCCAACTCCCTTCTATTTGTTATATACATGTGGTGATAAAACTGCAACATATGGTAAATAACGATATCTTTCCGCATAATCTAAACCATAGCCTACTAAAAACTCATCAGGAACGGAATACCCTAGATAATCTGCGGAAATTTCAATTTTACGTCTTTCAGGTTTATCAAGGAAAGCAGCAATTTTTACGCTTTTTGGATTACGCGATTGCAAAAGGTCCTTCAAGTAGGCCAGAGTTAAACCGGTATCCACAATGTCTTCCACAATTAAGATATCTCTTCCTTCAATACTTAAGTCCAGATCTTTCAAAATGCGAACTACTCCGCTACTTTCTGATGCAGTACCATAACTAGAAACTGACATAAAATCAATTTCTACGTGGGTTTTAATTTCCCGCATTAAATCTGCTAAAAAAACTACAGCACCTTTTAAAATTCCAATTAAAACTAAGTTACCATCAGGATAATCTTCACTAATTTGTTGTCCTAATTCTTTTACACGCTGTTTTATTTGGTCTTCCGTAATTAATATCTTTGCAATATCACTCATTAATACCCGTCCTTACTTCTCAAGTTGATAGCATCATATAAACTTCTATGTTTCGCTATTTACTTGAGTATTCCCTTCAAGGATTTTTAAGATAACAAAAAAAGAGGATCCTTCTTTAGGATCCTCTAACTATTTAATCTCAAATTTACATCATACCTGGCATGCCCATGCCGCCTCCGCCACCCATTGCTGCTGGATCTTCTTTGCTTGGTTGATCTGCAATTAGCGCTTCAGTAGTTAGTAACATAGCAGCAATAGAAGCAGCGTTTTGTAAAGCACTTCGAGTTACTTTGGCTGGGTCAATAATTCCGCGCTCTACCATGTCAACATATTCCATAGCTAGAGCGTCGAAACCAACACCAACTGGGCTAGCTTTAACTTTTTCAACCACTACTGCACCTTCAACGCCAGCGTTGTGGGCAATCATTTTAAGTGGTTCTTCTAAAGCACGACGAACAATGTCAATACCGGTTTTAATGTCGCCTTCAGCTTCAATATCTAAGCTTGGAATAGTATCGATTAACATAGTTCCACCACCAGCAACGATTCCTTCTTCAACTGCTGCACGTGTTGCGGAAAGTGCGTCTTCGATACGATGTTTCTTCTCTTTTAATTCAGTTTCAGTAGCAGCACCTACTTGGATTACTGCAACGCCGCCAGATAATTTAGCAAGACGTTCTTGTAATTTTTCACGGTCATAATCGGAAGTTGTTTCTTCGATTTCAACGCGAATTTGATTAATTCTAGCTTGGATTTTATCGCTACTGCCTTTACCATCAACTATAGTAGTATCTTCTTTAGTTACTCTTATTTGACGAGCTTGGCCAAGCATATCTAGGGTTGTGTTTTCTAAAGTTAAACCAACTTCTTCAGAAATCACTTGACCTCCAGTAACAACAGCGATATCGCTTAACATAGCTTTGCGACGGTCACCAAAGCCAGGAGCTTTAACAGCTACTACATTGAGTGTACCACGCAATTTGTTTACTACTAAAGTTGCTAAGGCTTCGCCCTCTACATCTTCAGCAATAATTAATAATGGCTTGTTAACTTGCATTGTTTTTTCTAATACTGGTAGTAAATCAGCTACAGCACTGATTTTCTTATCAGTGATTAAGATATATGGATCATCAAGTACTGCTTCCATGCGCTCACTATCTGTTACCATGTAGTGTGAAATATAGCCACGGTCAAATTGCATACCTTCAACTACTTCTAAAGTAGTTCCGATGCTGTTAGATTCTTCAACAGTAATTACTCCATCTTTCCCTACTTTTTCCATGGCTTCAGCAATTAGGTCACCGATTTCGGTGTCACCAGCTGAAATGGAAGCGACTTGAGCAACTGCTTCTTTTGTTTCAATTGGTTTAGCTACTTCGCTAATTTTAGCAACTGCAGCGGCAACTGCTTTTTCGATACCTTTTTTCAAGAAAATTGGGTTAGCACCAGCAGCTACGTTTTTTAAGCCTTCACGAATAATTGCTTGAGCTAAAACTGTTGCAGTAGTAGTACCGTCACCAGCAACGTCATTAGTTTTAGTAGCAACCTCTTTAACTAACTGAGCACCCATGTTTTCAAATGGATCCTCAAGTTCAATTTCACGAGCAATAGTAACTCCGTCATTAGTAATTGTTGGAGAGCCATATTTTCTTTCTAATACCACATTGCGACCTTTTGGTCCTAATGTAACTTTAACAGCATCTGCTAATGTGTTTACACCTTGCTCTAGTTTTCTACGAGCATCTTCTCTAAACATTAAATCTTTAGCCATGATCGTCACCTTCCTTTACAAAGTTTTATCCTACAATAGCTAAAACATCTGATTCTCTTAGAATCAAGAGTTCTTCACCTTGGTACTTTACTTCTGTTCCACTATACTTTGCAAAAATTACAGTGTCCCCTTCTTTGACAGACATAGGAATAACTTTACCTTCATCAGTTTGTCTACCAGGGCCTACTGCAACCACTTTACCTTGTTGTGGCTTTTCTTTAGCGTTATCTGGTAGAATAATACCGCTAGATGTTTTTTCTTCAGCTTCTAAAACTTTAACGATTAAGCGATCATTCAATGGTTTTAGATTCATTTGTAAGTACCTCCTTTAAATGCTAGTTGCTTATCTCTTGTGGAAACTACTAGCACTCAACCCCGATGAGTGCTAACCTATGTTAATCATAGTAAACCCCAATAATAAATGCAACTTTCAACTTTAAGAGTAGTTTGCCGAAACATCCTACTTTTGGCTGTTTTACTCCATTTTTCTTTCGAATACTCTTTAATGGACATTTTTTCTATTATATCCATTATTATCAAATTAATTATTGAGCCGTAAATTCGGATCAGCATTCAAATCCCAACCAGCTTGCTGACCAGCCAGGTACTTAAAGTAGCCTGCGCTTCCAATCATGGCTGCATTATCTGTGCATAAAATTAACGGTGGATACAATACGCTAATCCCTAAAGGCTTAGCCAATGCTTCTACATGAGCCCGCAACTGACTATTAGAAGCAACACCACCGGACAAAATAACTTGTTTTACATTTTTACTTTTAGCTGCTCGAATCACTTTATCGGACAAAACATCGATAATTGCCCATTGATAACTAGCAGCAAAATCCGACAAATGTATTTCTTGATTTTTTTGCCGCATCTGATTGATATAATTTAAGGCAGCAGTTTTCAAACCGCTAAAACTAAAGTCAAATGTATCTTCTACCGCTAATCCTCGGGGAAAGTCGATAGCTTGAGGATTACCACCTTTAGCTAAGCGATCAATTTGTGGTCCTCCTGGATAAGGTAACCCTAAAACCCGGGCGATTTTATCAAATGCTTCCCCTGCCGCATCATCCCGAGTACGACCAAGGATTTCATATTCGCCGAATTTCGGAATGTATAATAAATCCGTATGTCCGCCAGAAACAGTTAAACAAATAAATGGCGGTTTTAAATTTGGTTCAGCGAGAAAGTTGGCATAAATATGGCCTTCAATATGATTCACACCAACTAATGGTTTGTTTAAGGCAAACGCTAGAGCCTTCGCTGCAGCTACTCCCACTAACAGAGCTCCAACTAAACCTGGTCCATAAGTAACAGCAATTAAATCTATTTCTTCTAAAGTAGTATTTGCTTCTGATAAAGCCTGATCGATAACTGGAAATACAGCTTCAATATGTTTGCGAGAGGCAATCTCAGGCACTACACCGCCAAAACGTTGATGAAAGTCGATTTGTGAAGCAATTACATTCGAACGAATTTTTAAGCCATCTTCAATAACTGCTGCTGCTGTTTCATCACAACTAGTTTCTATTCCCAGTGTTAACTTTGGTTTGCTCATCGATCTTCAATTCCTTCCACATAATTATGGCATCCTCATTATTGTCCCGATAATACTCGGGTCGGACGCCACAAGGTCGATAACCTAATTTACGATACAATGCTTGAGCTCCAATGTTGGAAACGCGCACTTCTAAGGTCATGCGACGAACTCCATGGGCAAAAGCAATCAAATCCATAGCTTGCAATAGCCTTCGGCCAATACCTTGATTACGAAAGTCTTTTGCGACAGCAATATTGGTAATATGCCCTTCATCAATAATAAGCCACATTCCAACAAATCCAACAATCTGCCGATTAATCCGAGCAACTAGATAAATAGCATTATCATTAGTTGTTAACTCAGATACAAAAGACTGATATGACCAAGGAATTGGAAAAGCTTCTTTTTCAATAATCCGAACCTCAGGTAAATCATGAATTGTCATTCTTTCAATACTAAACGTTGCTTCATCAAAGCAGATTTCTTTACTGACCATGATTCATCTCCATCGCATCCCGTTGATATTCTGCACTACTCTTTCGCATATAAAACGGAACCAATTCAAAGGGGTGATCACTAATTCCCTTGGCTAATTGGTTCAATCCAAAACTAGCAACACTGCTTGGTCTTAATAATATTGTTTCCCGTTGGGGGAAAACAGCAGACTCAACTTGGCTTAACTGTTCTTTAAATAAGTGTACCCCGTCACCAGTAAACAATATTGGGTGAGTTTGCTGACCCGTCCAAGCAATTAATTGGTCGATATCACAGTTGATTGGTTCAGTAATAGCTTGTTGGTTCTGAAAGGCTTGCGTAAAGACTTGATTTCTCCGAGCATCTATAATTGGACAGACCACTCCAGCAAACTGACTATGCTGCCAGGCCAAAGCTTCAAAAGCTGTTACTCCAATCAAAGGCTTTTTTAGTGCATAGGCCAAGCCTTTAGCTATTGCCACACCGATCCGTAAACCAGTAAATGATCCTGGCCCACTTACTACAGCAATCCCCGCAACATCCTTGATTTCTATTTGAGCATCAGCCAACACCCGTTGGATGGCAGGTAATAGCCGATCAGAATGATTAGTTTCTACATTGAGAACGTATTCACCAATCAACGCATCTTCAGTTACTAAAGCAGCTCCTCCAGTATTTGTTGATGTATCAATTCCTAGTACAATCATTCTGGCACCACCTTAGTAAGCTCTGCTAGCAACTGGGCACTCCGCGAGCCATGACTAACAAATTGCAAACGGCGTTCATTTTCCGCGGCTTTATGAAAAATGATTTCTAAATAATCTGTCGGCAGATAAGACTTAATTAGATTACCCCACTCAATGATGGATATTCCATTACTGTAAAAATAATCTTCGTAGCCTAAATCCTCTAACTCCGCCGGATCATTTAAACGATATACATCAAAATGATATAAAGGATATCTGCCTCGATATTCATTTATTAAAGTATAAGTAGGACTGGTTATTAGATCTTCGGTTATTCCTAAACCTAATCCGATACCCTTAGTAAATATGGTTTTACCAGCACCTAAATCTCCATCTAGTATTACTAGATCACCTGGCTGCAAAAAACTAGCTAAAACTTCTCCTAGTTTTTTCGTCTGCTCAGGTGATTTCATAGTCATGATCATTTGCAATTCTCCTTAACCTAGGAACAACAATTTATCACTTAATCACTATAACCCAGATTTGATGATTAAGCAAGAATTTACCTAATACTTTAAACTTGCCGCTCGAATTAATTCTGAAAATAGATTTTTAAATTCCGGATAATAGTCAAGCATTAATTCTGGATGCCACTGAACACCAATTACATAATCGTGTTCAACACTTTCGATGGCCTCAATTATACCATCATTAGCCACTGCCGTCACTTGAAATCCAGGTGCTATTTGTAAAACAGCTTGATGATGAAAAGAATTAACTCTTGTGTTAGTAGTATGTAAAATCTGACTTAACTTACTATCTGGCTGGATGGAAATTTCATGGGTGGCATACCATTTAGGTGCCTCTGGTCGATGATTAATTTGCGACTGGGTTTGGGAAGGAATATCTTGAATTAAACTTCCACCACAAGCAACATTTAAGATTTGACAACCGCGACAAATGCCTAATAACGGCAGATTTCTTGCTAAAGCTATCCGAATCACTGTTATATCTAGCTCATCCCACATAGGATCAATTTTACCGCATTGGGGATGAATATCGTGACTAAAAAGGTTGGCATCAATATCAATGCCTCCAGGTATAAGAATTCCTTGCACCTGTTTGAGTATTTGAGCTAACAAAGTTACATTCATATAAGGAATCAGAACTGGTATTCCACCAGCTTGCAAAATACTAGTAACATAAGCCTGATTAACATAATACCGTTCTATTCCTTCCCACTGATGACCACAAGTAATTCCAATTATCGGTTTCATAGCACTCCTCCACTGCTAATACTGTGAAATAGAAAAAACACTCATCTAAACATCAGGTGAGTGCTACGTACTATGTATTACAGATCCACCAGTCCAAGACTAATGGATAAAGCCTGGTTGATCTGATTCATGGTTTCGTCATCTAAGTGCGCGATCTTTTCTTTTAGTCGTCGTTTATCGATGGTTCGTACCTGCTCTAACAAGATAACCGAATCCTTCTCTAGATTAAATACCGATGATGATAACTCCACATGAGTAGGCAGCTTGGCTTTTTTAATCTTCGATGTTATGGCTGCTATAATCGTTGTTGGGCTGTATTTATTACCAATGTCATTTTGCAGAATCAGCACTGGACGTACCCCACCTTGTTCAGAGCCAATAACCGGATTCAAATTTGCATAATAAATATCGCCGCGCAGAATGTTTTGCATTCTACTCAGCCTCCGCTAATTCGCGTTCATAGTGATCGAGGGATATTTCGTCAGAGCCTTCTTCTGCAATAATTAAGTTTAAGGCAGCCATTCTTTGATATCCATCTTTGAGTTTTTCCCGCAGCATACATTTTTTGCGCTCTAAAATATACATTTGAATTGCCTCACGAATAAATTGACTGCGATTACCGTTCTCTTCTTTTACTGCTTTGTCAACTTCCTTCAATAAATTGCTTGGAACAGAAATCATAATTCTCCTGGTACGCGTCATAATTATTCACCTCTCGCCAAGAACTAACGAACATAATATTTTCAGAATAATTTCAGTAATTATTACAGCACAAAAGTTTGCCTATTGCCATAAAATATGGTAAAATATTTTACAAAGCAAAATATTCCCATAAAATCAGGAAAAGGTGTTGAATGATGAATATTGGTCACCATATTCGAATGCGCCGTAAAAAATTAAAAATGAGTCAACAAGAAGTGGCCCATAATAACTGGACTCGGAGCTACATCAGTCAAATAGAAAGCAACCGAGTACAGCCTTCCTTGCAAACTCTAATAGCCTTAGCCGAAAAATTAGATACTACAGTCAGCGATCTAATTGGTGATTCTATTATTTTAGCTAAAGCTAAAGCAACTATATTGTCACCAAAAAACTGCCAAAACTACTTATCAAAATTACACAAAACTAATACTACTATATTTCTAGATCGCCTAACAAATTCCCTGCTAACTAACAAACCCCTTGACTGCCAATTACCTCCAAATATAGAACTTAATTATCTTACTGCTAGGTTACTCATTTTCCAAAAAAATTATCACCAAGCCAAAGAAATATTAGTGAAAAACCTAAGATATCTCGATGACTTTTGGCGAATCCTTTTTCTAACCCAATTAAGTTTTATTTATCGAGAACTCATGGAGGAAAAAAACTATCAAGAAACAATCCAACAATTAAGGAAGCTGCTAGCTTACGAAAATGAAGACTTTGAAAACTTAAAGAATCAACTAATCCATGAGTTAATTTATGAACCTGATTTAATGCGAGCAAAAGATCTGCTTACCTTCTTTTATGCTCTCGATTATGGAACAACCTTTCACCATGCTCTTAAACTGGCTCAAGCCAATGATTGATGCTAAAAAGGGACGGATAACCGTCCCTTGTTACTTTCGCAATTAACTCTATTTAAATTATCTTAAACGTAAATCTTCTCTACGTAATGTTTCTTGAGTGTCTTTATCGAATAGTTGACACTTGCTCATGTCAAGTACTACTTTATGAGTGTCACCGTCACTAGCTTTAGTACCTGCATCTACTCTAGCAATAATTTGAGGAATTTCTTCTCCTACTGATAGATATAAGAATGTTTCAGCACCCATAGGTTCAATTACATCTACTTGGGCTGTTAATACTGAGTTCTCATCAGGATCAGCTACCACAGAAATATCTTCAATATCTTCTGGTCGAATACCAAGAATAACTTCTTTATTAACGTATGGTGTTAAATCTCTGAAGTATTCTAAGCGTTCATTAGGAATAGCTAATTTAACTGTACCTTCAAGTGACTCAACAAAGTATTGGTCATCTTCTTTAATTAAAACCATATCCATGAAGTTCATAGCTGGGCTACCAATAAATCCACCTACGAACACGTTATTCGGATGATTATAAATCACTAATGGGGACGCTACTTGCAAGATCACGCCATCTTTCATCACAACGATACGGTCTCCCATTGTCATAGCTTCTGTTTGGTCGTGTGTTACATAGATAACTGTAGTTTGTAATCTGTTATGAAGTTTACTTAACTCAGCTCTCATTTGTACCCTTAACTTGGCGTCAAGGTTGGAAAGAGGTTCGTCCATTAAGAATACTTTTGGTTCACGTACGATAGCTCTACCTACTGCTACCCGTTGACGTTGACCCCCGGAAAGTTGTTTAGGTTTGCGGTCTAAAAGGTTTTCAATACCAAGCAATCTTGCAGTTTCTTTAACTCGTTTATCAATTTCAGTTTTTGGGAACTTACGTAGCTTTAAACCAAAAGCCATATTATTGTAAACATCCATGTGAGGATATAACGCATAGTTTTGGAATACCATTGCGATATCCCGATCTTTTGGTGGAATATCATTAACAACAGTATCTCCAATCATAATAGTTCCTTCTGTAATTTCTTCTAAACCTGCAACCATCCGCAATGTTGTTGATTTTCCACATCCTGATGGTCCAACTAAAACAATAAATTCTTTATCTTTAATTTCTAAGTCGATATTATCAACTGCTAATACGTTACCATAGCGTTTAGTAACATTTTTCAGCACTACCCTGGCCATTTATTGCCCTCCTCTATATCAATGATATAATATAATAAATCTTGCTTTAGTGAGATTTTAAAACTTAAAAGTACACCTCCCGAAATTATTTGGATATATTTATTTTTTAGAAGTTATCAGAGAGACTGCCCAAGCAAATCTCAACCATTTGTAGTCTGTATTCCTGAGCATTTGCTTAAAACATTAAGATATATTAAGCTTTAAACTTATAAATATTTCTACTTCATCTTATATGGTATCTCTCCTATTTGACTATTCCACAGCCAACAAAAATATCCTTCTTTTTATTGAGTTATTTTTAATTTATTACTGTTAACAGGAAAAAACGACCTGTCTTTCCAGACAGGTCGTTTACTAATTAGACTCAACCTAGAACTTGACAGCAATACCTGCTGTAGCAGTAGTACCTAGTTTAACATCTTCATCAGTATATTTACCGCCAACGTGTTCGATTTCGAACTTCATTCCGTTTGGAGCGTTAAATTTAGCTTCAGCTAAATAACCGATAGTTTCTTTATCTTCTACAGTAACTTCACCAGATAATTCAAGCCCTTTTACGGCAGGAATCATATTTACAGTTGTGGAAGCACCGATTAAGTGAGCAATTCCACCTTCTGGTGTCCAGCTTCCTTCGTATTTAGCATCTACTTGTTGAGCCATTACATCGAAGCTTCTGTTTACACCTAATTTAGTGCTCTTAGTAGCGAATTTTTCTTCGCCGCCAACACCAAAGACAGTTTCAACATTTAAATTATAGTTAGCAATTTCTGTAGCAGCAGCTAATACAGCTTCTTCAAACATTTGGTCATAGTCTGCTGCAATTAAGATACCATGTTGTTCTGTAGCAAGACCGGCGTAGAAACCTTGGTTATTTCTTTCGGTTTCATGAACCCAGTTTTGACCACGATCATCTTCTTCTTTTTTAGCTTTATCTTCGATATAAGCAGGTTTCCAACCATCAGAAACTGCTTTGTATCCACCATGAACTACCATATTATCTGCTAATTGATACTCTGCACCAACAACTAATAAGTGTTCCATTGTGTTTTGTTCTTCAGTAGCTTCTTGACCTTCAACTTCTTCTTTTTCTAACTCAATTTGTGTTGCAAAAGATCCGCCAACAATTAAATCTTTCATTGGTTTTACAGCAGATTCAGCTACTACGTGTAAACCATCTTTGTCACGAATTACTGCAGTACCAGCAACTGCATTATTTAGATTTACGTCAGCGCGCATACCTTGAGTTGACTGATTATCGTTTGCTTCAGTTGGAATTCCGTAGAATCCATTTAAGTTTAATACACCAATTTGCATATTTTCGAAGCTAATACCATATTGATCTTTATCTTTAGCAAATGGACCGTAATCAATGTCTAAGCTACCAAAACGGGTGCTAGCTTCAGGTCCACCATGCCAGTAAGCTCCATCTGTTTCAATATAAGCTTTTTTCAATTCTAAGTTACCAGCATTAAACTCAAGATCTAAACCAGAAGTATTTTTCTTTTTAGCACCAAACTCTACTACGGCTCTAGTTTTTTCATTGCCAGTATTTAAACCGAAGTTTAATCCTAATTCAGAGCTAGGTTTTGTTTCAATGTTACCGTCTGAATCCCGATGCCATTCTAATGTTGTTTCTAAAGAACCACTATATTCAATACCAGAAGCTGATACAGGACCAGCTGCTACAATAGCTAAAACTAATGCTAAAGCAATAATTGACTTTTTCATTATTGTTTTATCCCCCTTAAAATCTGTTCATAATAATTGCAATAAAATGTTTTTCTTATAAATGGGATTGTCATTTAACTTTTGCAATTACTTGTTTAAGCAAAGGAGTTAAATCGTGAGTGGCCATGTTACCTCAAAATCATAACTACCTAAGTTAAATTCGCTTGCTTAATGAAATGACAATCTATAGTTGTAATTGTTCCTGGTATACCTAGCTGTGCACTCTGGGGGAAGCACCTCCTTTCCTGTTTTACCAGGTATATCATGAAACAAACAACTACTAACTAACATAAGTTAGTTTTGTTATGACAAAAATAAAGTCGTCATAACTGTTACGCTATAAATATTCTATTTCTCATTTTGAATTCCTGCTAAATCAGTTCATGCAGTTATTACCAATTATCTATTTAAATAAACTTCCGTAATGCCTTGGCCACACCAGATTCATCGTTACTGGCTGTTATATAATCAGCTGCTTGTTTAACTGGTTCCCTAGCATTGCCCATGGCAACACCAATACCTGCATATTGAATCATCGATAGATCATTACCACTATCACCAATAGCCATAACTTGTTCTTGACTAACGCCTAGTCTGGTAGCAACGCGAGCTAAAGCCTGACCTTTGGTTGCATTTGGATGAGTTATCTCTATAAAATTAGCTTTAGAACGGGTCACTTGAGCAAATCCAGCCAATTTTTTCTGTAAATCAGGCAACCTTTTTTCCACATCGGCTTGATCACTAATGATTAACATTTTAGACAAAGGTTTATCTCCCTCGCTAACAAAATCTAACAAGTTACCTACTACAAAAGCTTCAACTTTAATCACTTTACAATATTCAGTCACATATGGATCGATCGTTTCTACGTATAGCCGATCATTGTAATAAACATTAAGGGTTAAATCATGTTTTTGACAATAGTCAATAACCTGCAAAACCGTTTCCTGGGGCACAGCAATATGATCGAGCAGTGTACCATCAATTTGTTGAACTAAGGCACCATTATAACTTATTAAAACTTGATCATCAGCAAGCTCTAACTGTTTAACAAAGGGCATTGCTGCAATATGCATTCTGCCTGTAGCTAATATAACAGTAACACCTTTAGCACGGGTTTCTGCAATAGCTGCCATATTTTCCTTAGAAATTTGATGTTGACTATTTAGTAATGTATCATCGATATCAATAGCAACTAGTTTTATCATTAACTGATACCCTTTCCTAAATCAAAATAATAATTATAAATTATTATAATAAATAGGATGGTTACCCATCCTATTGTAATCACTCATTCTCTAAACATTCTCTTAGTTCCTGCTTACTTAGGTAAATCATCATCGTCTCCGATGATAGTAATTGAACCAGAACTTACTTTAGCATCAATATTGATAACCTGTCCATCGCTTTCATCGCCTTTGGCTTCCCCTTTTAATTGATAGCTGCCAGAAATTCTTTCTTGAACTGAAGCTATAAAGTTACGATACCGCACATTTACTTTACCTAATGTAGTACTAGCGTTCACCTTAACTCCTAGATTATTATCTTGGGGTAACTGACAAGTAACACTACCATTTGTAGTTCTGAGAATCATTTCAACAAACGGAAAATCAGATGGTACAAGGATAGTACGAATTGCTCCATTAGTTGATTCACAGTAAATCTTTTCGCCGCTCCCTTGAAAATGAATGGCGCCATTGGCAGTTCTTTGTCTAACGATTGTACCATTCACCTGTTCAAAATTACAGCGTCCGTTACTAGTCGCTCCAGAAATTGTTTGGGCTTGCAATTGTTTAGCATGAATCGGACTATTGACCGTTTCTATTTCTACCTTGGAAGCTGCTAGATTTTCAACTTTACAAGTGCCGTTTTGTGAAACTAATTCTAAAATATATGATTCCTTTTTTGGCAAATAAAGATGATAAGAGATTATTATCCCTTGTTTTTCAGGAATATTAAGCGCTAACTTCTCTATGCCTTCAGCACTTTCCAAAAGCTGAACATCAATTGCCTTTTGTAAAGCTGTTTCTCGATCCTTGCCTCTTATTTTCTGTGTTACTACTAACTTATACCGTTCTTGATCCCAACCTTCTACAGCAATAGAACCATTGTTAGTACGCAAACTTACTGGAATGGCTGCTAAATCAGGTTGAAAAGAACCATAGAAACAATCTTGAAAAACATGATTATCTTCAGTAATTACATTTACGAAGGGTATTTTTGCTAAAACTTTCGGTATTCCTTGCAGTTTTTCTCCTAATCCTCCTTCTAATATATCCTCTAAGGATTTGCTAAATTTTTCCACTGTTGCCTCTATTTTTTGGGCAAATTCCTCGCCATGCTTTTCAAGTTTGCGCCAACCGTCATTCTCACGTTCATCGGTTTTGGTATCATTTTTAGCACTAAGCGCATCTAATAATTCTACTCCTTCTTCTGCGGTAATCCGTCCTTCCTCAACCATCTTTAAAATTAATAGGCGTTCCTCATTCATTAGTTTCAACCTCCTATTTTTTTAGTAAACGAATCCCTTCTTCGACAGTAATCTCACCTTTATCTAAGGCTTTTAAAATCTCTTTTCGCCGATCATCCTCATCCCGCTCTACTCGATAACCTAATGCCTCTATTACATTATCCAAACGATTTCTAACTGTTGGGTAAGAAATGCCCAACAAGCGTTCTACTTCTTTGATATTCCCCCGGGTTGCTAAGAACACTTCGATAAACTCCCGCTGTTCTACATTTAATTGACAGAACTTGCAAGTTTCAAAGTTTCCTTCTAAGCTGCTATTACAGGTAGAACAATGCAATTTAGTAACATTCATCTTGCCATGACATACGGGACATTTGCTAAGCATTGGCCTTTTCAAAATTAAACACCCACCTTAAATATGTTAATATCATAATTGATTTTAGCACACTCTTGCTGGTAATATAAACCAAAAACTTAAATATGTCAATCTATCTATTAACATTATTAAGTTTTGGATTATAATTTTTAATAAAAAGGAACTTGCTAGCTGGATACCGAATTCGTTTCATGGAGGTTGGAATTATGAAAAGAGCTGTAGCACTAATAATCATATTCCTATTATTTACTAGTTGTATTGGTGGGCGTGCCTATACTGCTACCATTTCGGGTTATGTATACCATAAATACCATAATAACTCTAAGACACCAATAGCAAATGCTGAGGTACATATCAAGATTGGCAAATTTGAAAAAACGTTAATCACTGACTCAGAAGGATTTTTCGAACTTAAAGTCAGTACTAATGCCCGTTATGGCACTATTACAATTAAATTTATCGGTTACCAAAGCCTAACAGAACCGATTGATCTAAAGTCTAGCAGTCCTGAAAAATATTATTTAAAAGCAAATTCATCCTATGACGATGCTAGTTTTATTGGTGGATGGATTAATTTCGCTTTGCCAACCTTAAAGACATCACCGGCTAGTTTTTCACCAAGTTTGGCTTTACAATCAGTCCATTTAATTCCTAGTGCCATACCCACAGAAATCCTAATTCGTCCATTTGTTTACAGCGAAGAACTAGCCTATACTCTTGGTCAGGAATTTAAGGCTATTGATATTCGCACTAAGCCTAGATTAGAACTGATTATTCTAGAGTTTCCAGTTGGAGCAGATTTAGATGAACTTCTCACTCAAATTCGTGTTCATCCCGAGGTTTTAGAAGCCTATCCTAACTCTTTTGTACATAGCCAAAGCATTGGAATAATAAACGAACCTAATGACCCACTGTATATAGAGCATCAATGGAATTTTCCAGCTATTTATCTGCCCCAGGCTTGGGCTAAAACTACTGGTAATAGAAAAATTAGAGTAGCAATCATCGATACCTTTGTCTTTGATCAACATGAAGATTTAGAATCCAATATTGAAAATGAATATAACAAAAGACTAGATGAAACAGCTGATGATAGCGAAAAACCACTAAGCCACGGAACACACGTAGCTGGTATTATCGGAGCCGAAACCAATAATAACATTGGCGTTGCGGGAACAATGTGGGAAGTAGAACTAATTCCGATTCCTGCCTTAACAATATTTGATAGCAAGGGTAACGCAACAGGAACTATGGATGATTTACTGGAGGCTTTAGACATTGCAATCGAAGAAAAAGTTGACATTATTAACCTAAGTTTAGGAACTAATGGGGACGATCCTTTAATGTATGAAAAAATTAGAGAAGCCTATGATGAAGGAATTATTATTGTAGCTGCAGCTGGGAACTATGACCCATCCAATAAAAATGGAAAAAAACCAATGAAATATCCTGCTCAATACGATGAAGTGATTGAAGTTGGAGCTACTAATATCTATCATAATATTGCTGATTACTCAGCTAATATCGATGTGAAACTATTTGCCCCTGGAGGAGATAATGCAGCATGGATATATAGTACGCTCCCAGGCCAAGACAGCGAAACATCAGCCTATGGTAATCTAGGCGGTACCTCTATGGCAGCCCCCCAGGTGGCTGGGTTGATTGGTCTAATCTTAGCGGAAGAAGGTAAGGATTATACTAAAGAAGAGCTTTATGACCGACTGTGGCAAACAGGAACTACCTTTGATTATTCTAACCCAGAACGGCGAATGGTCAATGCTTATGCTGCATTGCACTACTCTAACCCTCAGAATTCCTTAGTAGAATTTCGTGGAAAAACAAAGAATCAAACATTTACTATCACAGAAATTGATCAATTACGTAATTTTGCTCTATTTTTACCTGCAGATCAATACAAGGTATTTGCACATTTAGATGTCAATCACAATAATAAATTGGATTCTGGTGATTGGTATTATGAACAAGATTTGGTAATCTTACCCAATCAGCATATCCAAGATTTTCAGATTGAACTCGAGATCTATAAATAAGAATACCCCCTTATGAGGAGGGGGTATTCTTTACTTACGCACATATTGCCAAATCTCGGTGGCCACTTTTTCATTAATTCCTTCTACTTCTTGTAATTCTTCTACCGAAGCCTCACGAATACGTTTTACAGTACCAAAGTGTCTTAATAAAGCCTTCTTGCGTTTAGGGCCTACACCTGGAATTTCATCTAATAGGGAACGATGGCTGTTTTTGCTACGTAAATGACGATGATAAGCCAAGGCAAACCGATGAGCTTCATCCCGAATACGCTGCAACATATGCAAACCATGTGATTCCCTAGGTAAAATCAAAGGTTCTGATTGATTCTCCAAATAAACTTCTTCAAACTGTTCAGCCAAACCAATAAAGGTAATACCTAAACCAAGTTCATCTCTGATTTTAATGGCAGAACTAAGTTGTCCTTTACCGCCATCAATCACTACTAAGTCAGGGAATTCACTAAACCTAGTAACTTCTAATTCACCAGCTTGTTCTCGTAATCCGCGAGTAAAACGACGACGAATTACTTCTTCCATAGCTAAATAATCATTTGGTTCCCCAGAAACCGATTGGATTTTAAATCGCCGATACTGATCATTAGCTGGAACACCATCAATCATTACCACCATAGATGCCACCGTATGACTGCCTTGAATGGTAGAAATATCAAAAGCCTCAATCCGTTGAATTGGACTTGATAAGTTCAAAGCTTGTTGTAACTCAAACAAACCCCGCTCTATTTCTTTGCTCTTTTGTTCCTCACGAGCTTGGGTTTCTTCCAGCACTACTTCAGCATTATGGTTAACCATTTCCACTAGTTCTTTTTTAGTTCCCCGTTGTGGTCTGCGAATATATACGCGAGCCTGTTTTAACTCTGATAACCATTGTTCAATTAACTCTTGATCCTCTAATGCCGTCGGAAGCAAAATCTCTTTCGGGATAAACGAAGCATCCGAATAATATTGCTTAACGAAAGCCGTCAGAATTTCTACTGCTTCTTCGTCAGCATTACAGTCCAGCATAAAGTGTTCTCGCCCAATTAACTTTCCGTCACGCACAAAAAAGACTTGCACACAAGCTAAATTTCCAACTCGAGCATAACCTAAAATATCCTGATCTTCTTTATGCTGACTAATAATCTTCTGTTTCTCAACCATTTGTTCTAGTGCACGGATTTGGTCACGAATCTTAGCAGCTCTTTCAAATTCTAAGTGAGCACTAGCCTTTTCCATTTTCTTTGTTAAATCTGGAATCAAGCGATGGTGCCTTCCTTCAAGAAATAGACATACTTCATCAATCATTTCCTGATAAGTCCCTTGATCTACTAAACCAGCACAAGGTGCTAAACAACGACCAATATGGTAATTTAAACAAGGTCGTTCAGGTTTTTGACCAACTTTTATATTTTTCCGGCAAGTCCGAATCGGAAACAACTTCCGTAAAAAATTTAAGGTACTTTTCACCGCAGTAACGTTTGTATAGGGTCCATAATACTTGGCTCCGTCATCTAACCTATTACGAACCATCATTACTCGCGGAAAATCCTCATTAGTAGTAACTTTAATATATGGATAACTTTTGTCATCCTTCAAACGAATATTAAACCATGGAGAATGCTTCTTAATCAAATTACTTTCTAGTATCAAGGCTTCTACTTCTGAATCGGTGACAATATATTCAAAATCAGCGATTCGTTCGACCAAAGCCTTAACCTTAGCTCCATGATGCTTTGAACTTTGAAAGTAAGAACGTACTCTGCTCCGTAAATTAATCGCCTTGCCAACGTAAATAATCTGATCATCTTTATCCTTCATTAAATATACGCCAGGACTCATTGGCAACAGAGAGAGTTTCTCTTGTAAATCCATGCTGATACCCTTTCTAAGGCCATCCATTTTAGACTAAGGTTTTAGCTTCCGCTAAAATTGGTCTTAAAAACTGACCGGTATATGATTCTGGTACCTGAGCAATTTCTTCAGGGGTACCAGCAGCAACTACTGTACCACCGCCAGCCCCACCTTCTGGACCTAAATCAATAATATAATCAGCTGTTTTGATTACATCAAGATTATGCTCAATAACTAAAACTGTATCACCAGCTTCTACTAAGCGATTCAAAACTTCTAACAATTTACGCACATCTTCAAAATGCAATCCAGTTGTTGGTTCATCTAAAATGTATAGCGTTTTTCCGTTACTCCGACGACTTAACTCGGTTGCTAGCTTAACTCTTTGAGCTTCACCGCCGGATAATTGAGTAGCTGGCTGACCCAGCTTAATGTAGCCAAGGCCTACATCATATAAAGTTTGCAGTTTCCGATGAATTTTAGGAATCGCACTGAAAAATTCTACCGCTTCTTCAACCCGCATATCTAGAACATCAGCAATTGTTTTTCCTTTATAGCGTACCTCTAATGTTTCTCGGTTATAACGAGCTCCCTTACATACTTCACAAGGAACGTATACATCAGGTAGAAAGTGCATTTCGATTTTTAGAATACCATCACCACGACAAGCTTCACAGCGCCCACCTTTTACGTTAAAAGAAAACCTACCTGGTCGATAGCCACGCATTTTGGCTTCTGGTGTTAAGGCGAAGACTTCCCGAATCCCATCAAAAGCTCCAGTATAAGTAGCTGGATTCGAACGTGGTGTTCGCCCAATTGGGGACTGATCAATATCGATTACCTTATCTAAATGTTCAATTCCCTCAATCCTATCATGGGCTCCAGGCTTACCTGTCCGTCGATGCAGTTTTTGCGCTAACTTCTGATACAGAACTTCATTAACTAAGGTACTTTTTCCAGAACCCGAAACTCCGGTTACACAAATAAATGTTCCTAAAGGAAAACTAACATCAATATTCTTAAGATTGTTTTCGCGAGCACCTTTAACGGTAATCCATTTACCATTGGGTTTACGCCGAACAGTAGGAACAGGAATTGAACGTTTACCCGATAAATATTGACCAGTAATGGATTCTTCGACCTGGCAAATATCCTGATAAGTTCCTTGAGCAACTACCTTGCCGCCATGGGAACCAGCACCTGGACCTATATCAATAATCCAATCCGCTGCCAACATGGTATCTTGATCATGCTCCACAACAATCAATGTATTACCTAAATCTCTTAACCCCATTAGGGCTTCAAGTAACTTTTGGTTATCCCGTTGATGCAATCCAATACTGGGTTCATCTAAAATATATAAAACTCCCATTAAACTGGAACCAATCTGGGTAGCTAACCGAATTCGTTGTGCTTCTCCACCAGAAAGAGTTGCGGCAGCTCGATTAAGAGTTAAATAATCCAAACCAACACTATTTAGAAAACCTAAACGTTCTTGAATTTCTTTCAAAATTAAGTGCCCAATTAAGCGTTCCCTTTCCGTTAATTCTAAGTTCCGGAAGAAAGTTAAACATTCACTAATAGTGAAGTCACAAACCTCCATAATATTTTGATCACCAATAGTTACCCCTAAAATTTCTGGCCGCAATCGGCGTCCATTACAATCAGTACAAGTCCGATTACTCATATACTTCTGACATTCTTCTTGTGCCCAGTCAGAACTAGATTCCCGAAAACGCCGTTCAATCTGTCTAATAGCACCATCAAACTGAGCTGAGTAAATTCGCTCCCGACCTGCTTGGTTAGTATACGGAAACTGAATTTCTTCATCTAAACCATTTAGTAAAATATCTATCTGCTCTTTAGCTAACTCACCTAAAGGCAAGTCTGGATTAATCTCATATTTTTTGCAAACTGCTTCCAACATTGCTGCTAACCAGCGACTTTTTGAATCCCGCCAAGGAATAATCCCTCCTTCATTTAATGAAAGAGAATAATCAACGACTAAATCAGGATCTACCTCCAGCCGACTTCCTAATCCATCACAAGTTGGACAAGCACCAAAGGGACTATTGAACGAAAACGTCCTTGGCGTTAACTCACCAATAGAAATACCACAATCTATACAAGCAAACTTTTCACTAAAAACTAATGATTCTTGATCAATCACATCAATCACGACAATTCCATCGCCATACTTTAAAGCAGTTTCAATAGAATCGCTTAATCGAGATTGAATATCTGCTCTAATTATAATTCGATCGATCACAATCTCAATTAAATGTTTTTTATTTTTATCTAAGTTAATCGGCTCAGATAGCTCGTGTAACTCTCCATTTATTCGTACTCGAACAAATCCCTGCTTACGCAAATCCTCTAGCAGTTTCTTGTGTTCTCCTTTGCGCCCTCGCACTACTGGAGCAAGAACTTGAATCCTAGTTCTTTCTTCTAATGTCATTACTTGGTCAACAATTTGCTCGACAGTTTGCTGCGTAATTGGCTGGCCGCATTGGGGACAATGTGGTCTGCCAATTCGCGCATATAGCAGACGTAAATAGTCGTAGATCTCTGTAACTGTGCCCACTGTAGAACGTGGGTTACGGTTTGTAGTTTTTTGATCGATAGAAATAGCTGGCGATAGCCCTTCGATAGAATCCACATTAGGTTTTTCCATTTGCCCTAAAAATTGTCTGGCATAAGCGGATAACGATTCTACATAACGTCGTTGCCCTTCCGCATAAATAGTATCAAAGGCCAAGGAGGATTTCCCAGAACCTGATAAACCAGTTACCACTACAAATTTATCCCTTGGTATTTCTAAATCTATATTTTGCAAGTTATGCTGTCTTGCACCTCGAATAACAATTTTATCCTTACTCAAACTTCTAACCCCACTTCCTGTCGCAACTTTTTAATCTGATCTCGTAAAGTCGCTGCCAGTTCAAAATTTAACTCTTTCGCAGCTGCGTACATTTCTTCTTCTAATTCTTTTATTACTTGAGTTATTTCTTTAATTGAAGCTCTTGCTAGCTGCTGACCATCAATTAAATATTCTTCTTTTTCCTCAGCGGCAATGGTATCTTGAATAATATCTTTTACTTCTTTCTTGACAGACTGAGGTATGATACCATGTTTTTCATTATAAGCAATTTGTTCAGCCCGACGACGATTAGTTTCTGAAATAGCGCGCTGCATTGAATTGGTAATCTGATCTGCATACATAATTACCTTTCCAGACACGTTTCGTGCTGCCCGACCAATGGTTTGAATTAATGAAGTTTCTGATCGCAAAAAGCCTTCTTTGTCTGCATCTAAAATAGCTACTAAAGAAACTTCTGGTAAGTCCAAGCCTTCCCGCAATAAGTTAATACCCACTAATACATCAAAAACTCCTAATCTTAAATCCCTTAAAATTTCAATTCGCTCTAGAGTATCAATATCGGAATGTAAATAGCGAACTTTAATTCCAGCTTCTGCTAAATAATCTGTTAAATCCTCTGCCATTTTTTTAGTGAGGGTGGTAATCAATACCCGTTCATTTCGCCCAACAACTTGATGAATTTCATCTAATAAATCATCAATTTGACCTTTAATTGGCCGGACAGAAATTTCTGGATCAACTAAACCAGTTGGACGAATAATCTGCTCCACCCGCTGTTGTTCGTGTTGTTCCTCATACGGACCAGGTGTAGCCGAAACAAAAATAACTTGGTTAATATGCTTCTCAAACTCGTCAAACTTTAATGGTCGATTATCTAAAGCTGAAGGTAGTCTAAAACCATAATTAACCAATGTTTCTTTCCGAGCCCGATCCCCATTATACATTCCTCTAATTTGCGGAATTGTAACATGAGATTCGTCAATGAACATTAAATAATCTTTCGGAAAATAATCCAGTAAAGTAGCTGGAGTTTCACCAGCGGCTCTACCGCTTAAATGCCTAGAATAGTTCTCGATTCCTTGACAAAAACCAACCTGCTGCAGCATTTCCAAATCATAGGTTGTTCTTTGTTTTAACCGTTGTGCTTCTAACAATTTATTTTCAGCCACTAACTCCTGCAGTCGTTCCTCTAATTCCTCTTCAATAGCTTTAATAGCTCTTTTCATTTTTTCTTCCGAAGTAACGAAGTGGGATGCAGGATAAATTGTAATTCGATCAGTTTCCCTAATAACTTCCCCAGTAATTAAATCTAACTCCAGAATCCGATCAACTTCGTCACCAAACAATTCAATCCGGATCACATGATCACTACTAGCTGGAATAATTTCAATCACATCACCGCGCACACGAAAAGTTCCTCGCTCAAAACCAATGTCATTCCGTTCGTATTGAATGCCTACAAGACGACGTAAAATATGATCACGATCGCGGAACTCTCCATTTTCCAAAGATAAAGTCATACCCATGTAATCTTCAGGAGAACCTAAACCATAAATACAAGAAACACTGGCTACAATAATCACATCACGTCGCTCAAACAGCGCACTTGTTGCTGCGTGTCGCAGACGGTCAATTTCCTCGTTAATCGATGCATCTTTTTCTATATAAGTGTCACTTTGAGGCACATAAGCTTCTGGTTGATAATAATCATAATAGCTAACAAAGTAATGCACTGCATTTTCTGGAAAAAACTCCCGGAATTCATTGCATAATTGAGCTGCTAAAGTCTTATTGTGAGCAATCACTAAGGTTGGTTTTTGTACAGCCTCAATTACTTTAGCCATGGTAAAGGTTTTACCAGAACCGGTAACGCCTAAAAGTGTTTGCGCCCGTAAATTATCATTAATTCCTTTTGTCAATTTAGCAATAGCCTGTGGTTGTCCACCGGCAGGTTCAAAAGGTGCTACCACCTTAAATGGTTTACTCATGTTCCAACCCTCTTTCATATTCTAAACTATCAGATTAGGGCAATTAACTTACTCTGTACATTTTTTGCTATTTATGCTATTATAACATACGAATATACCTTGTCCATACATATGTTCTGATTTCTGAAAGAATCCAATGCTGGAGGTAAAAAAATGAACTCTATATTAGTAATGGTCGAAATTCCGAAAGGAAGTCGCAACAAATATGAGTACAACGAAAAAGACGGTCTATTTTATTTAGATCGAATGTTATTCTCATCTGTACATTATCCTGCTGACTATGGATTCATACCAAACACCCTTGCTGAAGATGGAGATCCATTAGATGCATTAGTGTTAGTAGGAGAAGCAACATTTCCTGGTTGTATGATCCGTGCAAAACCTATCGGTGTATTCGATATGTGGGATGAGAAAGGACCTGATAAAAAAGTCCTTTGTGTACCAATTAGTGACCCGCAATGGAATTGGGCTGATGATTTATGTGATATTCCCGACCATATGCTACAAGAAGTCACTCACTTTTTCCAAGTTTACAAAGCATTAGAGAAAAAGAAGACCAAAGTTGGAGATTGGCATGCCAAAGAACGTGCCATCCAAATTATTGAAGAAGCATTTGAGCGCTATAAAGAAGCTAACGATAAATAATTAAAAGGGGCTATTAATAAGCCCCTTCTAATTCATAACTATCATAAGCAAATGTAGCTGGTTCGCTATAAGTTAATAACTGGGATACTGGCACTAGTTCTACACCTGAATCAATAATTTCAGGAATCATTTCCCATAAAGCTGTAGCTGTTACTGGTCGAACATGCCCAATAGCAATGGCTTGACCAGTACGCTTAGCTAACTCTAATCCTTTTCTAATTTGAGTTTTAATTTCTTCTACTTCATTTATATTGTCCAAAAACAACATGTTAGTGGCAAATGGAACTTGTAATTCTTTAGCAATAGCCTCGGTCACTGTTTTAGCAGTGGTTAAGCTGTCAACAAAGAATAGATCTAGCTCACTTAATGTCGCTAAAATACTTCTCATTGTAGCAGCATCAGCTGTCACTTTTGAACCCATATGATTGTTAATGCCTTTAATCATCGGCAAGTGCGAAATGTTCCGCCTTATTTGCTCCGCAATTTCCTCAGGTTCCATATCAGTAGTTATTCCACCTTCACCAATATTCATTTCACTTAAGGCTTCCATTGGTTGATGCAAAATTACTTCATGTCCAATATTAGATGATCGTTCCGCTATAATTTTTGACATTGGTAAATAAGGCAATATGGCTGTTGTCAACGGAAAAGGATAGCTTAATATAGAATCAACCGCCTGTGAAGGATAGCCCCAATCATCAATGATAATCGCTAATTTAGGCTGTTCCTGATCAATAGAATATTTCCAAGGATCCATTGGTGTCGCCTGGCGATAAATCACTTTTTTGAGATTCAAATTCAACCCCTGTTCCACATGAGCAACCGATAATGCGACTGACATTGAAGCTCTTAACTGTTCAGAATCAATTTCAAAAGAAATTCCATAACCTAAATCCGCTATTTTCAACAGAAACTCCGCAAAGCTTCTCCGAAATTTCAATTCTGGATTTGTTGGAATTACCACAAATCCTGTATCTTCAGGGAAAATATAATAACCCGCTGTTTCCCAAAAATCAATAATAAAGTCCAAATTTTCTGCAGTAAAATCATAGCGAGTTAAACCACCAACACCTTGTCCGATTTCGGATGTCTGTTCTTCTGAGTCTAATGCAGTAATACCTTGCCGTTCAAGCAAGTATTTAGCTAACATAAAGCTAGTAGAAGCTGACACAAATACAATTACTAGCAACACTAACCAGGGTCTTTTATGCAATACTTTTTCGAGCACAATCGCTACTCCTTTCTCTTATGCAGCCACTTTTTAAGCCAAGCAACTAAATAGCCATCTCTAAGCACAATATATACTCGCTGTTTTTCATTGGGGACAGGAATTATTCCTAATGGAGGAAGTTTACCACGATAATTGATCACTCGCTTTTCTTCATCATGCAAGAGATTTTTAACTTCTAACACAGGATCAATTAACCACGGATCCATTTCCTTCGATAAATCCTGGGGACTAGAAACATCTACACCATTAATCGATAAGATTAAATCACCTGTTTTTAAACCCATTTGATCTGCCGGAGAATTAGGATAAACATCTAAGATCATTACCCCTTCAGAATTAGTAAACAGTGGCTCTAATTTGCTTTCGCGCCGCAAGCCCTGATAAATAATAAATTCGTGTACCACCGGTGCAAAGATTGCCGGCACAATCAATAGCTGACTAAAGCGATTTGCCAAGATTGATAAACCTAATAAACAAATACTATATAAAGCTAGTCTAAAAGCAGTCTGATTTGCCTTCTGATGCGGCAAACTAGATAAAGCTAAATCACTATACCCTAAACCAGCCATCACTGGCCAGATCGTAAATAATAAAACATACTCAGGCTTAACTGCTATCTCTGGTGCCAGCAAAGGCCACCAATCTGGCATGGTAACAGCTCCATTTAATGAAGATTGAAAGCCGATTGTGGCAATAACTGCCATAAAGGGAACAGGCCAAAACCGATGCAAGCTAAAACCCCCAACTATCTTGCCAGTAGTTTCATGCTTCAAATATATTGGAGAGGGATTCTTGGCACCGTTTAAATAAATTAAGATCGCTTCTACTAAATGCAAGATAGCTACCAGTCCCATTATTGACGGAATATCAAACTCAGGAATGCCGAAAATAATGTTTAATAAACTAATTATTCCCGCGGAATATGAAAAACAAAGAAAGCGAGGATGTAAAAGTGCCAATAAAATAGCAACTAACCATAGTAAGATTACTCCGGTTCCAGGAAGTGTTATCCCAAGAGCAATAAACAATACAGTAGCAATCATACCACCGATTAAACCATAAGCCAGGCTGATGAAAGTTTCCTTTAAAGCACTACTTCTTTTCAAACCAAACATCCTGATTTCCACGGCTCCAATTTTTTTATACTGACTGTAAACCATAATAAATACAATCAGAAATACTAACAAATAAGTTGGATCCAAAATAAACATTGGCACCGTTTCGATAACCAATTTAACTAAAGCTAGAATTCGCTGCATCTGCTCACCTCCCTGTGTAAAAACGACTCCCCGGATTGCTCCGGGGTGTCAGTTAAATTACTCAGTTTGCTCTCGAATTATTTCTAAAGCTTTCTCTAATTGTGGATCGACTACGTCCGGTTCATCTAAATAAATAGCAACCTCAGTCTCTTCGTCAACAACAATTTCAATATCTGGCTCTATGCCCACTTTATTAATATCATGACCGCCAGCAGTCAAGTAAACCTGTTCGGTAATGGTTAGCGCTCCCCCATCACGCAATGGGATAATAGATTGAATTAGTCCTTTACCAAAAGTAGTTGTTCCTACCAAGATAGCTAATCCATGATCTCGCAGTGCACCAGCGACAATTTCTGAAGCACTAGCACTAGAACCATTGATTAGTACTACCATAGGAATTCTTTCTCGAGTATCAGCCTCAACCGCCTCATAAGCCATTCGGTTACCGTCCCGATCCTGGAAATAAATTAGAGGACCCTGGGCAATAAATTCATTGGCAACCTGTAAAGCTGCAGCTAGGGTTCCACCTGGATTAAAGCGTAAATCCAGGATTAATCCTTTCATACCCTCAGCTTCTAATTGATCTAACGCTTCTACTAACTCCGAGTAAGTGCTATCAGAAAAATTTGTTAGTTCAATATAACCAATGCTTGGCTCAATCATTTCTATGGTTTCAATAGAATTAACATTAATCATCGCCCTAATGATCGGAACCTCAATAACTTCGTCACCCCGTTTAATGGTTAAATGGACTCCCGTTCCTTCGGGACCACGCATTAAACTAGCAGCTTCGTCAGTAGTCATATAAGTGGTATCTTTCCCATCAATTTTTAAGATCACATCAGAAGCCCGTAATCCTGCTCGCTCACCAGGTGTACCTTTAATCGGCGAAATAATAGTTAACTGCTCATCTCTAATACCAATTACGATCCCAATTCCACCAAATGTTCCAGTTGTCTGACTAACCATTCTTTCGTAAGCTCGTTGATCCATATAACGAGTGTAAGGATCACCCAAAGTTTCTGACAGCATCCCATTGATAGTTCCTGTTGCCACATAAGAGCGTAATAAATCCACCGTACTCACAGGTTGGTAATAACGCCCTCTTACAAGCGATACTACCTCAATCACAATCCCGATATTTTCATACTTTTGCGGTTCTACTCCAGCAGAACGTGAGAACACCGTACCATACAAAATGGAAACTGTTAATAAAACGATAATTGCCAAGACTAGTAACCATCTACGTTTCAATGGATCACCCCATCCTTTACTACTCCTCACATTTTTATGAGTAAAAATCCCATTTAATAACTTAAATTATACCATTTATTGCAGCCATGTCCATGGATTTACATGCGCTCCACTTTCTCGAACTTCAAAATGTAAATGTGGACCTGTACTAAAACCAGTGCTGCCAACCAAAGCAATAGTCTGTCCTCGCCGAACTTTAGTACCTGCTTCAACTAATAATTTAGATGCATGTCCATAAAAAGTAGAAATTCCTTGCCCATGGTCAATCAACACTGAAAGTCCATAACCATTCAATTCTGCACTAGTTACTACTATGCCATCAGCCGCTGCCTTAATAGGTGTTCCCGCAGGAACCGCTAAATCAACACCAGTATGAAAACGCTCTTCATTAAAGATTGGATGCATCCGTAAACCATATTCTGATGAAATTCGACCCTTTTCACTTAATGGCCAGCCAAGAAAAGAATTTCGTTTACTAGGCAGTTTTGTTGACCCTATTTGGGCAGTTAACTCTCGTTCCAATTCACTTACTTGCTTCTCTTGCTCATACAACTGCCGACGGAAAAGATTTGCTTCTTGTTGTAAACTAGCGTATTGTAGTTTATTTTTACTTAATTCTGTCTTTAACTGTTGATATCCTGTTTTTATTTCAGTGATCTTGTTTTTTATTTTTTGTTGTTTTTGGTTACTAGCTGCAATAGTCGATTCTAAATTCAACTGTTCTTCCGCTAAAGCCTGGACTTTTTCTCCAGCGGCTGCATAGGTTTGCCCATTAGTATATGCCAAATAATCAAGAAAGGCTGTCTCTTTAAGATTAGGCACTAACTGTCGGGAATTCTGTTGCTTTGTCGAAAGTAATTTAAAAGCATTAACAGCAGCTTGTTCAGCTCGTTTGAAGCTGGCCTGCTCCCCGATTAACTGTTGCTTAATTCGACTTAAGGCTTGTTGTTTTTTGCTAACGAAAGTTTGCTCCTGTTCAAGCTTTTGTTCAATTTCTATTAAGCTTTTGCTCAAAGTTTGTGACTCTGCTTCTTGCGCTTGAATATGGTTAGCTAGTTTTTCCACTTGCTTTTCCTTTTCCTGGTAGCTAGCTTGTAAGTTTAATAATTCATCGTAACTTTCATTTAGCTCTTGACGTAAACTAGTTATTTCTTGCGCAGCAACAGAAAGGGAAAATAGCATTACTATTGCTAAACAAAAGACTAAGACTCGCATGCTATATTTCGCCCCCTGAGGATCATTAAACAGCTGCGACTAAATAAAAAAATGGCTAGCAAAAATAATACTCCACTAAACCAGGTGAAAGCCGCCCCCATCCATGATAGACTTGATAAATTTTGTGCATGAAAAGCAATATATTCAATGCCAGTAAGTTGTTCAACTGATTCTACTACAGCATTAGCCTGCCGCAGATTAACTGACAAATCAACTAGGGCTGGTAAATCATTAACACCAATCCACGGTTGACCAAAAATAGTTTCAAACTCCTTAGCTACTTGTTCTTCACTTAAAAACTGTGCTTCAGTAACACCAGGAATTTGCTGAAATTTTTCCATCATTAACTGCTGATCATAGTCTTCTACTAAAAATACACGAATTACACTACCCTCAACTAACTGCTTACCATAAGCATTTAAATTAAAGGCCAGCAAACTAAGGACCAAACATAAAACAGTGGTCGATAGAAAAACGACCCATTTATTACATATTTTTACCATAGCATGTACCCCTTTCCACTGACATACGTTAGTCATGGTATCGGTCTATCTAATTATAGACTAATGTATATCAACACACAAGGGTTCCATCCTACCAATAATCAGCTACAATGCCAAAACTTATCAACTTAAACTAATGAAACCTTCCCCTAAAACTTCACTAACATCTGCGATCACAACAAAGGCTCGTTGGTCAATTTCACTAACAATTTGTTTTAATTTAGCAATTTCTGATCTAGATACAATCACAAAAAGCATATCCCGGCCTAAACCCGTAAACATGCCCTTCGCCTGAATCAATGTAGCACCCCGCCCTAGGCTCTCCATAATGATGTTTCCGATTGTATGCGGATCATTAGCAATGATAAAAGCTGCTTTAGCATAACTTTGACCTTCTTGCACTATATCAATGGTTTTTGTGGAAATAAATACCGACACCAAAGCGTATAAGGCTAATTCTGGTCCAAATACCAAACCAGCTAGAATAATGACAAAACCATCTACTACCAGTAAGGCTTGCCCAACACTTATCGGAAAATAACGGGCTAAGATTTGGGCTGCCATATCCGTTCCACCAGTAGAACCTCCAAACCGAAAAGTAATTCCTAAACCTATGCCTGAAATAACACCACCATAAACACAGGCTAATATCGGATCACTGGTTAAGGGGAAAGCCCATTCATTTAACAAATCTACCATTAGGGACAAGGTTGCCGCGCCAAAAATTGTTTTAGCACCAAAACGCAATCCCAAAATTTTAAAGCTTGCTAGAAATAATGGAATATTTAACGCCAACATCGTTAAACCAACTGGAAAGTTAAATAAATAATAGGTTACAGTTGCTAACCCGCTTACTCCCCCAGCCGCTATCTTACTAGGAATTAAAAACCAACTTAAACCGACGGCAGTTATGAATACGCCTAGCAAAACTCCAGCGTAATCCATAACCCGATTGGTAAGTTTAGGCATCTTTCAGATCCCCTTTTACAATCATTTTTTCCAACATAATCAAAATAGCAAATTGCGGTAAAGCCATCATTCGACCAATTCGCCATGGTTCTTTTATTAAACGATATAACCACTCCAAGCCACTTCGGCACATCCATTTTGGTGCTCGTTTGGTTGTTCCCGCTAAGATTTCAAAACTGCCTCCTACACCCATTGCCAGCGGAATCCCCAATTTTGCTAAGTTAGCTGCCGCCCACTTTTCTTGTTTAGGTACACCCAAAGCCAAAAATAAAAGGTCTGGTTTTGCTGCTTTAATCCTTGAAATAAGTTCTTGTTCTTCTTCTTTGGTAAAATATCCATGATAAGTTCCTACAACATTCAACTTAGCATACTTTTTCTTGGCATTTTCAGCAGCTTGATCAGCAATACCAGGTTTTGCACCAAGGAGAAAAACTCGCCAACCTTTTTCTGCACTTCTCTCTAACAACTTATCCATCAATTCTACGCCAGGAACTCGCTCTTCTAAAGGGCAGTTTAATATTCGGCTAGCCCATACAATTCCGATCCCATCAGGTACTACCAGTGCAGAACGTCTAATTATTTCAAATAACAGCGGATCTTGATTCGCCATCATTACCATTTCAGTATTGGCTGTGACAATTAACTGTGGACCCGGCTCTTTCATCAAAGAATCAACTTTTTCCAAAGCCTGTTCCATGGTTACTCGATGAAATTTTACTCCTAAAATATTAACCATTTGTTATCCTCCAGACTTAGTTTCTTAGACAATCCGCTAGTATTTGCCGATTTTTTCCAGCCCTTTCCTGTAACTGACTAACTTGTTCTTGTAGCATAATCTGATATGGTAAAAAGTTTTCTTGAATATTAGCCAAAATCGGCGTCAACCTTTGATTCGGTTCAGGAGCTTGAACAGCAATCCGTAACTGGCTGCCGATTGCCTTAATTTTGGGATCATATGCTAATCCGACAGGAACAGTACCACTTATAGCAGCAAAAATCAAAGCATGGAGCCGCATAGTTAAGGCTACCTTTGTTTGAGAAATAAAATTCATAGCAGCTAACCAATTTTTGGGCCTAAAAAGCTCCATGCTTGGTACCGCTTGCTGAATTTGCTTACCAATATACAAGTCATCCGGACTTAATGGAACGAAATATACTGGCCAATCTCGCTCTTCAATCCAATACTTAATTATTTCACTCCATTGTGCTGAGTGCTGTTGCCATAATGGATAAGGTCGTAAATTAAGGCTGATTCCTGGCAAATAATTTTTTGTAGCAAAAGATGCCTTTGCTAAGTTAAAAATTGGATCACTAGCAATTTCTAAATCAGCTCTAGTTACACCCCATTCTTGCAGCAGTTGTGCACTAAAAGGATCTCGTACTGATACTTTAGTTACTTGATTAACTATTCGTTTAATCCACCGCTGATAAGGCACAAATCCAACAGGACCAATACCTTGCGCATACATTACCACCGGTATTTTAAAGCTAAGGGCTAATTTAATTATTACTAAATAATATGGCACTGTCCGCCAACTAGTGCTATCTTGCAGCAACGAACCGCCACCGCTAACCAATAATTTGATCTGGGGCATTAGTCGAACAATTTGTGCTAAATTATAACGATAAATCGCCTGAACCTGATGTTCTGATGTTGTATAAGCAGGATCGCCAGATAAAACAACAATTTCACTTCGCTGCACTCCAAGGAGCTCTAACTCTTGACAAAGTACAGCTAAAATACCTTCATCTCCACTATTTTGGTATCCGTAATATCCAGAAACGAGAATCATTAGCTGTTCTCCTTATTAAAATTAAACACAGTCGCAGAATTAACCAACCGATTGCAAAACCAAATACTAACCCATATATAGAACGTAAGAGACTTAATAACACTGGCGTATGAATGTGGGTAAAAGTATTTACTAAGGAAAGTTGTCCGATAACAGCAATACTTAGAAGAATTGGACGCAGTTGTTTATGGTTACTTGCCAATAATAAAACCAAAGCAGGATGACCAATCAGAAATTCCTTCAATCGTGGGCGGACTAGCAATAAGCGTTCTAAGGCCTCGCGAAGCTTGATTTCTAATTCCATAACTGGCAAACCAAAATTTCCTGTTCGTAATATATAAATACCAGCTACAGCTAGTACAAACAAGCCAGCAGCCAAATATTTGACTGGAATAGCATCATACCAAATCTGTTTAATCCAGTTCTTAAAGTCATCCCATCCTTTTAGAGGAAAGTTGTTTACAAATAAACCATAAATAAAAGCAAGGATAATTGGTGCAACATGCATCAATTTTACGCCACGAAATTCAACTAACTTAACAAGAAAACTTGTCCCGGTTAATAGTCCAACAACCAGAATACCACCAACAAAAGAAATAGCGCTTACCAACAAATAGTTCTTTACGATACTATGCTTAAAGAAATCATAATTTACTATTCCTAACACGGGAAAAACAATAGCTGCTAATAAGGCGAAAGCTTGTTTAAACAATAATGCATACGAATAAAAACCTGCCAGACCAAGAAGCGCGACTACTATATAAGCTAGCCATAGTACTTTTTCATTTAATACTACATAACGTTGGATTAACAGCGCAAAAGCCGCCAAAACTCCTAAGCTACAAAGCCAGCTAGAAAACCAGCTCGGATTCCACTGAGGATAAGGCTGAGCTTTGCCAAGCTTAAAACCTGCCGCCTGCAAATCATTGGTTAAGTCTTGCAGCAAATCTACCGTTGCCTCCCAGTTCTCTGCCAACGGTCTTAGATAAAGGCCCCGAATATTCCGTTCTTTGACCGCTCGCAAATAGCGATTAATAATTCGCTCCTTTGATAATACTCTCATTTCCCCTAAGGTAATAGCATGAACCCTAACTACATTAGACCCAGTTGCAATTTGATTGATACCTCTTTGGCTAGAAAACTCCACTAAACCAATAACTAAATCATTTTCTTTTAGAGCAGCAGCGGTTTTTACCAGATCCCCAGGATAACCAATAATTTGATTACCTGAGAAAATCACCATTTCTGAATCAAAATCAGTAAGTTTTTCTTGAAAACTAATTGGCACCAGGCTACTAGCTAAAACTTTTGGAACTGCTTCTAAATAGGCAGAATTAACAAGTTTAAGCTCTTCCTGATTAAATCCAGCGGGCTCACTAATAATTTCTGCTAGCGGATAATAATCCTTTACCCCGAAAGTTGGCTGACTTAGCAGTCGTTCACCAACGGTGATTTCTGTTAAAGCTACTTTGCTAACCCCTAATTGGCGCAATTGTGCTAAAATATTCTCTATGGTTAATTCCGATGTTGTTAACCTGGCAAAGTCCTGGAAGTCAGCGATTAATTCTACCGTTTGGTTACTTTGCTCTATTTTGATTCTCTGGAATGTTAATGTCCCAGCGACAATCAAAGAACAAATTATTAAGCCAAACAGAACCCTTTTAGTCATGTTGCACCTCCAATTCTACTTTTGCCACTTTAAGTAACCTTCAATAAACAGATCTAACTCCCCATCCATCACCGCTTCTACATTACCCATTTCTACATTAGTTCGGTGATCTTTCACCAGAGTGTAGGGACAAAATACATAGGAACGAATCTGATTACCCCAAGCGATCTCGCTTTGCTCTCCCTTTAATTCTGCTAATTTAGCTTGTTGTTCTCGTAATTTTAATTCTAATAATCTGGAACGTAGAATTTTCATTGCTGATTCTCGGTTAGCATGCTGTGAACGCTCCGTCTGACACTGGACCACAATTCCAGTAGGCAAATGTGTAATGCGAATTGCCGAGTCTGTTTTATTGACGTGCTGACCACCAGCACCGCTCGCCCGAAAAGTATCGGTTCTTAATTCACTAGGATCAATCTGAATATCAGCGTCATTATCTATTTCAGGAATAACTTCCACTGAGGCAAAGGAAGTATGGCGTCTTCCTGATGCATCAAACGGCGATATCCGCACCAAACGGTGAACACCTTTCTCCGCTTTTAAATAACCATAAGCATTTAAACCTGAAATCAACAAGGTGACACTTTTTATTCCTGCTTCATCGCCAGGCAACAAGTTTAATTGTTCTACTTGGAAACCACGTCTTTCAGCCCAACGTGTATACATACGCAGCAACATTTCTGCCCAATCCTGAGACTCAGTACCGCCAGCCCCAGGATGTATTGTTAAGATAGCATTATTGCTGTCATATTCACCATTTAATAATGACGCAAGTTCCAGGGCTTCTAAATCCCCGTTAATTTGCTTAATTAGTTGCTGCACCTCTTGTTGCAATTCTTCGTCAGGTTCTTCAGCAACTAAATCCAATAACAGCTTAGCCTCCTCCACCTGCTTACTAATGGCTTGCCAATTTGCAACAACTTGTTTTAAGCGACTAGCATTTTGTACGTATTGCTGAGCTGTTTCTTGATTATCCCAAAAATCTGGAGCAGACATTAATTCATCTAACCTACTAATTTCTTGCTGTTTCTGCTCTATTTCAAAGATAACCCCGCATTTCTTCAAGCCTATCCGCAAAATCAGTCAATTTATCTTGTATTTCCTTATGTTCAAATAACATTGGAACACCTCACTATTTTAAACAACATTTTTTATACTTTTTCCCACTGCCACAAGGACATGGATCATTTCGGCCTACACGTTTTTCTACTCGCCGCGGTTCCCGGACGATTTCTTCTCCATCAGCACCGCGATTCATAGTCGCTTGGCTTAAGCGATCTCTTGCTTTCCTTTCTTCTGCTGCTTCATCTGTCAACTTAACGCGAAATAACAATTTTAAGCAATCTTCTTGAATAAAATAAGTCATCTGTTTAAACATTTCATAGGCTTCAAAGCGATATTCTAATAAAGGATTGCTTTGACCATAGGCGCGCAAGCCAATTCCTTCACGCAAGTCATCCATTTCTCGTAAATGCTGCATCCATTTATTATCTATAGTTTGGAGTAAAACTAATTGCTCAATCCGACGCATAGTTTCGGAGCCGAATTTCTGTTCCCGCTCTTGATATGCTGCTTGAGCTAATTCTGCTAATTTCTCAGTAATTTGCTCCGGCGTCATACTTTCTAGTTCTGCTTTTGATAATGATAAATCTTTACCGGTAATTTCATTATACAAGCTTATTATAACATCTAAATTCCGCTCCTCTGGTAATAGTTTCGCGTCAGCGTGCTGAGCTACAATTTGCTCAAAAGTTCTATGGAACATACCTTGAATATATTCCTGAATGTTTTCGCCTTTTAAGACATTTTTCCGTTGTTCATAAATAATCTCTCGCTGTTGATTCATGACATCGTCATATTCTAAAACTCGCTTACGAATTTCAAAGTTGCGAGCCTCGACTTTCTTCTGAGCATTTTCAATTGCCCGGGAAATTTGTGGATGTTCAATCGGCTGGTTTTCTTCCCAACCCAAGCGATCCATTAGGCCTGATATTCGCTCCGAACCAAATAAGCGCATTAAATCATCTTCTAAAGAAACATAAAATTTAGATGAACCTGGATCTCCTTGGCGCCCAGCACGACCTCTTAACTGATTATCAATCCGACGTGATTCGTGGCGCTCTGTTCCAATAATATGCAAACCACCTAGTTCTACAACACCTTCACCAAGGACAATGTCTGTACCACGACCAGCCATATTTGTAGCTATGGTCACAGCTCCCCGTTGGCCAGCTTGGCTAACAATCTCAGCCTCTTTTTCATGGTACTTAGCATTAAGTACTTGATGAGGAATTCCATGCTGCTTTAGCATTTTACTAAGCATCTCAGACTTTTCAATGGAGATTGTACCTACTAAGACTGGCTGTCCAGTTTGATGTCGTTCAATAATATCCTGCAACACGGCTTGATATTTTGCCCTACTTGTTTTATAAACACCATCTGGATGATCGATCCGCTGCAAAGGCCGGTTAGTTGGAATCACTACAACGTCCATACCATAAATTTGGCGAAATTCTTGTTCCTCAGTTAATGCGGTACCGGTCATGCCAGCAAGCTTTTGATACATTCTAAAATAGTTTTGGTAAGTTATCGATGCTAATGTCTGACTTTCTTTTGCTACCTGTACCCCTTCTTTTGCTTCGATAGCCTGATGTAAGCCATCAGAGTAACGACGCCCTGGCATCAAACGCCCAGTAAATTCGTCGACAATGATCACTTCACCATCTTTTACCACATAATCACGATCACGGACAAAAAGAGTATGAGCCTTTAACGCTTGAATCAGATAGTGATTCAATTGAAAGTTAGCATCATCAAATAAGTTATCAATACCTAAGATTTTTTCTACCTTAGCTACTCCCTCTTCTGTCATACTGACCGTTCGGGCTTTCTCATCAACATTGTAATCTGTCTCAGCTTTTAATCGGGGAACAATTTTTGCAAACTCTGAATAATACCTGGTAGAATCCTCAGCTTGACCAGAGATAATTAAAGGTGTACGAGCCTCATCGATTAAGATAGAGTCTACCTCGTCAATAATGGCGAAGTTTAATTCTCGTTGGACAAGCTGCTCTTCTGAGATTACCATGTTATCACGTAAATAATCAAAACCAAACTCGTTATTTGTTCCATAAGTAACATCAGCATTATAAGCCTCTCGGCGCTCATTGAAATCCAAACCATGCACAATAGTACCAACTGACAAGCCTAAAAAGCGATAAACTTGTCCCATCCACTGAGCATCGCGGCTAGCCAGATAATCATTGACCGTTACTACATGAACACCTTTACCAGTCAAAGCATTTAAGTATACAGGTAAAGTAGCCACTAAAGTTTTTCCTTCACCAGTTTTCATTTCGGCAATTCTACCTTCATGCAGAACAATACCACCCATTAATTGCACGTCATAATGCCGTTGACCTAAGGTGCGTACTGCTGCTTCTCTAACAACAGCAAATGCCTCGGGCAAAATCTCTTCTAATGTTGCGCCTTGACTAAGTCGCTGTTTAAATTCTACAGTTTTATTCCGCAGCTGATCATCTGTCAGCTTGGAAATCTCAGGCTCCAAACTATTTATTACAGCAACTGTATCCGCCAAACGCTTAATTTCTCGTTTGTTGTGATCAAAGATCTTTTGCAGGAATCCAAGCATTAAACAAACTTCCTTTCCAGTCTAAATTATTTATACTCTTTCCAATAAGCTTGATTCGATCAGTGCCCAAAGACCACCGGTCACTAACGAATGTCCACCTAACAAAATTGGTATTTTAGCATTATGAGCACACCTTGTAAATTCTCGTAACTCAGGATGATTAATTTGCTCTATTCTGCCTAAGTCAGAATGAAACCGTTCAGATTGGCTTAATTCCCACCCAAAATAGGCAAACAATACACGGGTATCCAAAACAGCTCCCTGACAAATTTCAGCTAAAAAGGAGAAGAAGTCTTCATATCCCAAACTTAGAATTAGTTTACCCAATAAAGAGACTGCTTCCCCCCGGACGTCTCTGCCCAAAGCTTTTAGACCACGTTCTTCAGAATACAATCTAATTCGGCAACGAGTCAATTCATCTAGAAGCTTAAAATTAGCAGAGCCGATTCTACCAAAAACAACAAGCTCACTATCAGGATTATTGATAATTTCTCTAATTTTCAAACATTTGCTAGTATCCAAATCAATCTTAGCTAACGCTCTCTTAGTATATTCGCCAATTCCTGGATGAATTGCTAGGGTTAATAATTCGCTTGGAGTATCTAAATCAAATTGCAGACCAAGAGTACGTTGTAGCGGTATATATTTTAAATCTCCTTCACTTACCAGAGCCATTGCCAATGAATTATCAATTGCTGGAAGTGTTATATCCGCCAAAGCTGATGCTGGGGAAAAGCCGATTAAATCAGCAGAAAAATAATTGTTGGCAGTTACAAAATTATCATGATCGCTCATTAATTTATGGACATAAGCGAGCTCAGCTGAAGAAATAAGGGGAGCAGCAGCTCCCCCCATGTACAAAACGCTTGACAACTGATATTCTCTAATTATCTTAAGTAAGCTGTTTCCAAAATGGAATTCTTCTGCTACAAATTCCTCAAATTCAACTTCCACACCGAAATTTTTAGCCTCTGCTGCTAGATCCTGATAAGGCGTGCATAATATAATTCGTTCAAAACCAGCTGTAGTTGCTTTTATAATATTATCGATCACTATCCCTTTACGTACTTGGCGAAATTCTTCTTCAAGTGAACTATCAATCCGCCCACCTTCAAAAATTACTAGCGTAACAGAAGAACTCATTTACATCCCACTCTCTAATATTCTGGTTCAATTAAACCGTAATTGCCATCTTTACGTTTATAAACTACATTCACTTCATCATTAGCAGCATTAAAGAATACAAAGAAATCATGACCGACTAATTCCATTTGCATAATTGCTTCTTCTACATCCATTGGTTTTAGCGCAAAACGCTTTGTTCTTACAATTTTTAGCTCTTTAACCTCTTGCACAGCATCTTCTTCAGTTTGGGCTGGCATTTGGCTAAGTTTAGGTCCCTGAATTCTTTTTTGAATCTTTGATCTAAACTTCCCAAAGCGTCGTTCTATTCTCTCAAAGGCGGTATCAATTGAAGCATACATATCCGATGTTTTACCTTCGCCTCTCAATACTAGGCCTTTTAAATCCATGGTTACCTCAGCAACATGTATTTCCCGTTCTACTTTGAAAGTAACATTGACTAAAACTTCTTGTTCCGCATGGAAGAATCGTTCCAATTTGGCAGCTCGTTTTTCTACATAGCTGCGTAAAGCATCAGTAACATCAATATTAGTACCTTTTACAACCACTTGCATAGCAACCATGTCATCCACTCCTTTGCTATTTACCTACTTGTACTTAATATAATTCCCTTTTTTCTAAAAAAATCCTGCAACTTAGTTTTTGAATATAAAAAGAGTCAAGTTACCTTGACTCTTGAATTTTCGTTTATTTTACAGTTTAACCACATTAGATGCTTGTGGTCCACGCTCACCCTCGACAATATCAAATTCTACAGTTTGACCTTCTTCTAAAGATTTAAATCCATCTTCTTGAATTGCTGAAAAGTGAACGAATACATCACCGCCATCTTCTCTTTCGATAAATCCGTAGCCCTTTTCAGCATTGAACCATTTTACTTTACCTAGCATTGAAATACATTCCTCCTAAAGATTAATACCGGCTGTCGAAAAATTCCGGCTAGCATTAATTTAACATATTTAACCATAATTTGTCAAGGGTATTTTAGATACAATTTATAAAGTTTTGATATTTATTTTTTTGGAAGCTTAGGGACATTGCTATAAGCCTTTTTGGCTATCTTTTGTTTTTGAGATTTATTAACCTCTCCTGAGATAATCCCTGTTCGCTGCCTTAAAATTTGTTCTAGTTGTTTTTCTTGGACTTCAAGGGTAGTAAGTTCTTCAATTAAGGTATTAATTAGTTCACCAATTCTATCTAACTGCTCAACCAGGGTAGGAAAAAGCTTTTCTTTCAAGCTAGGTATAGAAAAAGATTCTAAGTTATTTTCAGCAGCAATTAGCGCCTGGGTCTCTTGGATTTGCCGCCGATACAGCTCTGCTTGATCCATGATTGCTTCCTTTTCCTTTAGGTAGTCTAACAAAGCTTCCATATCATTATTCTTCATCCAAGAAATTTCTTCTTCGCGCCCAGCTGCTATTTCTCGGTAGCATTTTAACAAATTGTGATAATCGGCTTCAAGCTGTACTAATTTTTGCTGAAGGCCTGTCATTGAACCTTTGCCACCACCTGACGCCAGGTATCACGCAATTCGGTTAATAGTTGGATCGCTTGATCTAAAATCTCAACATCTTTCTTTATATTAGCTTGAACCAATAAATTATTGATATAATCATATAACTGATATAAGTTTTTCGCAATTTCACCAGTATCCATATTTAAAGCAGCTGATAACTCACTAACGATATCTTGGGCTCTAATTAATTTTTCATGAGCCTCTGCAATCTTGGACTGATTAATCATTTCCTTAGCTTGATTACTAAACTTAATCGCCCCATCAAACATCATTACTACCAATTCGCCTTGAGATGCAGTCGATACTTGAGTTTTCTTATAAATTTGATATGCATCTAAACCCATCCTTGGCCGCCCCCCTTACATGACTTCTGAAATTATACCCTGCAGTCAATCAATATCCCGATTAGTTTCTTAATTTCAGCAAGTAAATCTAATAATTTTTCAGGAGGTATCTCCCGAATCACCTTTTCTTCCTCCAGAACAGCTTCTGAACGATCCAATACTCTTACCATTACCCGATTTGTTTCTTCATGAATCGAAAACTCTAAACGGCGATCAATGACATCCATAGTTTTATTTAAATCATCGACCGCTTTTTCTAAATAATTTTGAGTTGCATCTTCAGAAACGGGTGTTCCTTCAACTTTACTGGCTTGTTGTACTACTTTACCCACTTCGTTATTTATGACAGGTTTTATGTCGGAATTAGTTTCCCAAGTTGCAACTTTCGGGGAACTACCTATACGTATCATAAAAATTCCTCCACAAATAATATTATACCTTTAATAAAATTATCGGCAAAAGCTGGTAATACTTTATTACAAGCTGGAAATTTAAGATTGGTCTTCAGGTGATTGCTTTAAAACTTTGGTTAAATCTTGAACATTAAAAGCCTTTGATAGTACTGCTCTTCTATTTTCTTCTTGAATTTCCTGATAAACTTCTTGCCGATGCACACTAATATCCTTTGGAGCTTCAATTCCGACTTTAACTTGATCCCCACGTATATCTACAATCACTACTCTGATATGATCACCGATCATAATGCTTTGGTCTACTTTTCTTGTCAGAACTAACATCAAAATGTCCCTCCCTGGACTATATCCTTCCCTAATAAAACTGAATTAGACTGATTGGCTACGTACTTCTTTTAATTTCCATTTTTTCTCTTGCTCAAATTTAGATTTTTGCAGTTCCGCCAAAACATTATGACGAATGCGGTAATCACTATCGGTTAAAACAACCTGTTTACCCAGCTTCTGTTTGTTATTAATCACCAATGGGGCTTGTAAATTTATGGTCATATCAGCTACATTTTCCGGTATTGTCACAATTCCATAAACTGAACCATCTTTAGCATCTTCAAGCTTTAAATCCTGAACATGCTTTGCTTCTAAAGTTACGTGATAATCTGGCTTAATAAGCTCAGGCATAATTACTACAAAAGCCAATTCTGGCTCATCAATACATTGAAGAAAACTAAAAATACTATTTTTCTCATGTAATAGAATATAACGTTTATACTTCTCAAAGCCTAAAATACCTGAGGGAAATGTAATAATCTTTTCCGCATCAACAACGATTTCGCCAAACCGGTCGGTATTCAATACCATATTTGCTCATCCTCTAATATCAAATTTTGATCCTTTTGCAACACTAACATCTACCTTTCCAGGTATACAATAAGTCATAACTGGGTATGTTTGAACACTTAAATCCACCTTACTTCTCGTCCAATTAATCTTCAACTCATAGTGCATCTCAATCTTTGGTGGAGTTTTCGGAATCGCAGCTACATTTAGCTCTGGAATATCAGAAATCATATATTGTTTAGCTATTTGAGGTAATATATTTTTACCAGTTGTTAGGACATCCAGCAGCCGATCACCCTCACGAGCTATGCGTGCTATCCCAGATAATACCTCTTGTTTTCCAGCTAAAGCTGCTTCTTTGGCTAAATCCATGTAGTTACCCAAACCCATTTCGCGCATAGCATCATCTTGATCGATAATCATTTCCGGACCAAAATATTCAGCTTCAAACCCACCAGGATTTTGACGAATACTGATTTCAGGAAATCTATAGGACAAATTTAACTCGGGAAAAGTGATATCAATTAATAAACGCACTAATAATCATCCTATCGCAGAAAATCTACTAAAGATGGCTGGAGAATTCTTGCCCCAACTGATAATGCTGTGCGATAAATATGCTCTTCATTTTTCAATTGCATAATCGTTTCTGCATAATCCACACCTTGGACATTCTTAAGTAATTTATTGAAATTTAAACGCAAATCTTGTAAGCGTTCTTCTGCTAAGTCAGCTCTAGCCATTCGCGCGCCTACATCAGCACGATGGCGTAGAACCCTATCCAAGGTTTGTTCTAAATCCCCAAGATTCTGATTGCTCAAATCAGTAACATTATTATTAATTAAATTTTCTCGCACATCTTTGATTAAATTAAGAATGGGAGTGAATAGTTTTTCCTCAACCACATCATTAACTTTTTCCGCATCAGCCACATTAACAGTCAGGTAAGAATTAGTACTGACTTCAAATTCTACTTTGGTTAAATCACCAGTGGCAGTACGATATCCGCCTTGGTAAATAACGTTAAAATATTCGGCTGAATTTGGATCATCTGACTCACGAACAAATGGCTTAACAGTAGTCAGTTGTCCAGCAAATATGTACTTGCTGCCATGAGTAGAATTGCCAAGCTGAATAATGCTATCAAACAATTGCTCAGCTTCTTGGGCTAAGGCAAATCGGGCAGCATCGTCTTGAGTATCATTAGCTCCCATGGTGATAATATCACGAAGACGATGCAATACATTTGTTAATGAATCTAATGCTGAATCAGTAGACTCTAACCAAGATTGTGCATCAGCAGCTCCACGTAAATACTGCTCAGTTTCAATTAGGGAACTATTTAAATCCATAATATTGCTGATAGTAGCTGGACTATCGGAAGGACGATGCACTTTTCTTCCGGACACTAATTGTTCACTAAGCCGATCATAACGTTTCAGTCCCTGGTTAAGATTACGTAACAAATTAATATTCATGCTTTTATTGGTAATCCTCATTGCTTATCCCTCCTATCGACCGACCGCACCCATACGATTAATAATCGTATCCAATGCTTCATCCATGGCAGTCATGATTCGGGCAGCCGCATTATAGGCATGTTGAAATTTAATCATATCTGCCATTTCTTCATCTAAATTAACTCCTGAAATAGATTCACGTAATTTTTCTAAATGATCACCTAAAGCAATTCCATTTTCTACCATAACATTAGCTTCCATGGCTCGAACACCTAAACCAGCAATAATTGCGTTAAAGCTATCACTCAATTTAGGTTGGTCTGGTTGATAAGGCGTGTGCCGAAGAGAAGCGAGCTGCAATGCAATATTTCCATTACCGCGAACTACTTCACCGTTATGCAATTCATTACTTGCAGCGATTTGATTCGGATCAGTAATATTTACTCTGATTAATAAGCTTGGATCATGTTCCTTTACTACAAAAAAGTCTTGACCATCATTACTATTTAAATCGTAACCTTGCCCATGAATTTCATTAACTGTATCAATAAAATTAGCTGTCCATTCATTTAACTGTTCAATATATCCTTGGACACCAGGGAAATTGTCAGTTCCATCACGGAAAACTAATACTCCATACAGTTCACCGCTAGTAACGTGAACAGGCGCATTAGATCCCTGCCAAATCACTTCTACTCGTTCAT
>JAAYMV010000042.1 GCA_012521185.1 Bacillota bacterium | reverse complement strand
TATTATTAGTATAATGATACAAATGATTGGAGAGGAAGTAAGAGGATGCTAAAAGTTGCTGTGGTAGGTGCTACTGGATACAGTGGAATCGAATTATTGAGATTGTTAGATAATCATCCTAATGTAAAAATATGCAAAGTGATTTCTGGTTCGACAGATGGACAAATGTTAGCAGATATCTATCCACACTTAACTGGTCATTTTTCGTTATCGTTAGAGAACTTGGATGTGGTAAGCTTGGCTAAGGAAGTGGATTTAGTATTTTTTGCTACTCCATCAGGTGTAAGTAGTAAATATGTGCCTCAATTATTAGAGCATGGAATTAAATGTATTGATTTATCTGGAGATTTTCGTTTAAACAAAGTAGAAGATTTTGCTCCTTGGTATAAACATCAACCTGCTGCACAGAAATATTTGGATCAAGCTGTTTATGGGTTAAGTGAATTATTTGCGGATCAGCTAAGTAGTGCCCAATTGGTTGCTAATCCAGGCTGTTATCCAACAGCCACTTTGTTAGCTTTAATACCAGCACTTCAAGGAAAATTAATTAAACCAGAATCCATAGTGATCGATGGTAAATCAGGTGTTTCTGGTGCTGGTCGCGGCCTTTCGTTAACTACTCACTTTTCCGAGGTGAATGAAAATCTTAAAGCTTATAAATTAGGCGTACATCAACATATCCCCGAAATTCAGCAGCTTATTACTAAGCTAAGCGGTGAGCAGGTTTCTGTTACCTTCACAACTCACTTAATTCCGATAACTCGGGGAATGATGTGTACCATTTACGCAGATCTGCAAGATCCGGGGATTACTACAGAAACAGTAGTTGAGTATTACCAAAAATATTATCACGACCAAGCTTTTATACGGATTAGCCCAGCAGGTACTCAACCAGTTACTAAGCAAGTGCTGGGAAGTAATTATTGTGATCTAGGCTTTGTAGTTGAACCAAGGACTGGGAAACTAATCATGATTTCAGTAATTGATAACTTAACTAAAGGAGCGGCTGGGCAAGCAGTGCAGAATATGAACTTAGTAATGGGTTGGCCGCAAACGACTGGATTAATAAATGTGCCAATGTATCCATAATGGAGGTGGAATTAATGTTTAAGGTAATTGATGGAGGAATCACTACACCCAAGGGTTTTTATGCAGGTGGACTGCATAGCGGAATTAAGAAGAAGCGTTTAGATTTAGCTTGGTGTTATTCTGAAGTCCCTGCTAATGCAGGAGCTGTTTATACATTGAATCAGTTTCAAGCAGCTCCTCTAATTGTTACTAAGGAGAGCATTAATCAAACAGGCAAAATTCAAGCAATTATTGTTAACTCTGGTGTAGCCAATGCATGCACTGGAATACAAGGTTTGCAGGATGCTTACCAAATGCAACAACTTTTGGCGAAGCAATTTCAAATCCCAGCTAACCATGTGGCGGTAGCTTCTACGGGTGTGATTGGTGATTTGTTGCCAATGGAGGCAATAAAGTCGGGTATAGAACAAATCACTGATTGGCAGGTCAGTAAGGCGGCAGATTTATTTGAAGAAGCTATTATGACTACGGATAAAGTACGAAAACGTGCTTGTATTCAAATAGAAATCGATGGAAAGCTTGTTACTATCGCAGGGGCGGCCAAAGGTTCAGGCATGATTCAACCAAATATGGCAACGATGCTCGGTTTTATTACTACTGATGCCAATATTTCAGCTACTGAGTTACAGAAATTATTAAGAACTGTTACCGATGTTTCATTTAATATGATTTCAGTAGATGGAGATACCAGTACTAATGATATGGTCATAGCTTTAGCTAATGGGCTGGCTGGTAACCAACCATTAACAGAAACACATCCAAATTGGTCGGACTTTGTTGCAGGCTTTACCTATGTTTGTCAAGAATTGGCCAGAGCCATTGCCAAAGATGGTGAGGGTGCCAGTAAGTTAATTGAAGTTACCGTAAAAGGAGCAGCTTCCTTAACTGATGCGCGAGTTGTTGGCAAGTCAGTAATCATGTCCAATTTAGTAAAAGCAGCAATTTTTGGTTCCGATCCAAATTGGGGTAGAATTGTTTGTGCAATAGGTTATAGCGAAGTCAACATTGATCCTGGAAAAGTGAAAGTGATGATTGGGCCGTACACTGTATTTCAAGATGGAGTTCCGGTTAGTTTTGAGGAAGAACAAATCGCTGAATATTTAAGGCACGATCTAATCAATATTGGAATCGATTTAGGACAAGGCGAGCATGTAGCAACTGCTTGGGGTTGTGATTTGACTTATGATTATGTGAAGATCAATGCTGCTTATCGGACCTAGAACAGTAAAGGAGGCCGGGAAAAATGGCTTTGATGAATACTTATAATCGCTTTCCCCTAACTCTGGTTAAGGGTAAAGGAAGTTATGTGTGGACAGATGCAGGTGATAAATATCTAGATTACACGGCTGGGATTGCAACTTGTAATTTAGGCCATGTTCCTGAGTATGTGGAAGAAAAATTAAGCCATCAGTTAGCTAAGCTTTGGCATTGTTCAAATCTTTATCATATTCCAAATCAAGAAGCATTAGCTAGGTTGTTGGTGGAGAATAGCTGTGCTGATCAGGTGTTTTTCTGTAATAGTGGAGCCGAAGCAAATGAAGGAGCCATCAAGCTTGCTAGAAAGTATGGAAAAGCTGTAAAAGGAGCTCAGGCTTATCAGGTTGTAACATTTAAACAATCTTTTCATGGGCGAACTTTAGCAACTTTGTCAGCTACCGGTCAAAAAAAGATTCAAGAGGGTTTTGAACCTTTGGTGGACGGCTTTAGTTACTTAGAGTTTAATGACTTTTCTGCCATTGATAAGCTAGATCCAGCAACTACCGCTGCAGTTTTACTAGAGGTAGTTCAAGGTGAAGGTGGGGTTGTACCAGCGGATCGGAAGTGGCTTCAGGAATTAGCCAGTTATTGCCAGATCAATAATATTCTCTTGATGATTGATGAAATCCAAACTGGTATGGGGCGTACTGGAAGCTTATTCGCCTATCAGCAATATGGAATTGAACCTGATGTTTTTACCTTGGCGAAAGGACTAGGCTCTGGTTTTCCGATTGGTGCATTATTAGCCAAGGAACAGGTGGCCAAATACTTTCAACCAGGCAGTCATGGCTCTACTTTTGGCGGTAATCCATTGGCGGTAACAGCCGGATTGGCAACCCTAGAGTATATGCTTAATAATCGAATTCCAGAGCAAGCCAAAGAATTAGGCAATTATCTAGCAGAGCAATTAAAAGGCTTGCAAGCCAAGTATGGCTGTGTTAAAGAAGTGCGCGGCTTAGGCTTGTTACAAGGTTTAGTAGTGGAGGAAAAGGCGGGAGAGATTATTAATGCTGCTCGTGACAGGAAGTTATTAATTCTCTTTGCTGGTTCAAATGTAATCCGGATTTTACCACCATTGACTACTACTAAAGAAGAAATTCAAGAGGCAGTTACAATTTTGGACCAAAGTTTTCAAGCGGTGTTTAACTAGTTACGAGAGGGGAAATTAGGATGGTGCCAAAACATCAGCTTTTAGGAAAGGATTTTTTAGCAATTAGTGATTTTTCAAAAGCAGAGATTGATTATTTTTTATCGGAAGCGCTTAGCCTCAAAGAACTACAAAAACAAGGCATTGCCCACCAGTTTTTAAAGGGAAAAGTTTTGGCAATGATTTTTGAAAAATCATCGACTCGAACTAGGGTTTCTTTTGAAGTAGGAATGTACCAACTAGGTGGTTATCCAATGTTTTTAAGCAGCAATGATTTACAATTAGGTCGTGGTGAAACCATCGCCGATACTGCACGGGTACTTTCACGTTATGTAGATGGAATTATGATTCGGACTTTTGCTCATGAGAAAGTGTTGGAGTTAGCCAAATATGCTACTGTACCAGTAATTAATGGTTTAACAGATGAGCATCATCCTTGTCAGGTGCTTGCTGATCTATTAACGATTTTAGAGTTAAAAGGAGATTTTAAAAATCTTAAACTTTGCTATATCGGGGACGGAAATAATATGGCTAACTCTTTATTAGAGGGTGCAGTAAAGGTTGGGATGAATGTAGCTATTGCTTCACCCGATGGTTATCAGCCAGATCCTCATCTTGTTGGTAATGTTCACGCTGAAGCATTAGTGAATGGCACAGAAGTTCTAATTACTAATGATCCCATTGAAGCAATTAAAGATGCTGATATTGTTTACACTGATGTTTGGACTAGTATGGGTCAAGAGGATGAGCAGGCGATACGGTTAGAGAAGTTTCAAGATTATCAGGTAAATGCTAAGTTATGTGAGCATGCTAGCGATGACTTTATTTTCTTACATTGTTTACCAGCACATCGAGGTGAAGAAGTAACAGATGAAATAATGGATGGATCCCATTCCTTTGTGTTCCAACAAGCAGAAAATCGAATCCATGCCCAAAAGGCAATCTTGAAAATTCTATTAGCAACAGGTTAATAAGTAAAGCCTTTGACAAGACTAGTCAAAGGCTTTTTCTGTCTCTTCTTTAACTTCTCCAGCTTCCTCATTTACTCCAACATTCTCGATAGTTTCCTGGTTATTAGTGGACGTAGTTTGGATTACTTCTGGAATTTTTTCCGTAGTTAAAATAATGGCTTTAACAGTAATTACAATTAGTGGACCGACTAAAACCCCAACAGGACCAAATAATCTGATGCCAACAAAGAGAGCAAATAGTGTTAATAAAGGATGAATACCAATCCGATCGCCAATCAATTGTGGTTCAAGAATTTGTCGGGTGATAAAAGTTAAACCATAAGTGATAAATAGGCCAAAGCCTAAAGGAAAATTGCCATTAATCACCGACCAAATCGACCAAGGAATGAATAAAAGTGATGGTCCAATTACCGGAATCAAGTCTAAGACAACGATTACAATAGCTAAAAACCAAACATAGCGGACTTTTAAAATAAGTAAGCCAATCACTGAAATCATGGCGGTAATTGACACTAAGGTTAAGGTAGCCCGAAAGTATCCCATGGATCCTTTTAAAACACTGTCACGAACGGTTTTGAAATTTTGGTGCAGTTGATCAGGCAGCAAGGTTAATAATCCTGCTTCAATTCGTTTTTTATCTTTACTCATGAAAAAGGTAGCGATAAAGGTAACCACTGTATAAATGATGATTTTCGGAATATCCTTAATAATTGAAAATAACGTCATTAAGATACTTCGTACAACAGTCGAGACATATACGTTTATTTCTTTAATACTTTCATTGATCATATCTACAATGTTGCCTGGTAGGTATTCTAATAAGGTATTGTAAATATTTAACCAAACATTGATATCAAATATTCCTTGAATGGTGATCTTATCTTGAATATATTGCAGCTCGGTGATGATCCGAGACAACATGCTAATACTGCCAATGGTTAAGATGGCAAATAACAAAACTAGTACTAATAAAACAGCGACTCCGCGATGCAGTTTGAGTTTAAGCTGAATAAAATCGACTAAAGGATCTATTAAAACCGCTATTATTGTTGCAATCACGAATGGAATTGTGTGTGGTAACACAAATCGTACGAATAAAAAAGCTAAAAAGCCAATGCCAATAACATAATAGGTAACTCTAGGAATTTTACTAAGAATATTTTTCAACACATGCCCACCCCATTACTAACTTGTCATGGATTATAGTATAACTGAACAATTCTATAATTGGCAAGCAATACTTTAGTGCACCGAAAGCACATACATTTAGCGAAAGTGGGAAATGCTGTATTAGAGATCTTGTAAGGCGGTGACATGTATGAAAATATTGGTATTAACTTGGGAGTATCCCCCTAAAGTAGTAGGGGGATTAGCTCGCGCAGTAGCGGATTTAAGTGAAGCTTTAGCTATCAAAGGGCATGACGTGCGAGTGGTTACCAGTGATTATCCGGGATCAATTGCTGAAGAAATTAGAAATGGAGTAAGAGTATATCGGGTAAGTTCACAACATCCGCAACCGCTTAATTTCTTAGATTCAGTTTTATACTTAAATTTCAATTTGATTGAGCGGGCTATTCAATTGTTGCGTGAGGGTTGGGAATGGGATCTTATTCATGCCCACGATTGGCTGGTAGGTCATGCTGCTAAGGTTTTAAAGCAAAGTATTGGTAAGCCTATGATTGCAACCATTCATGCAACGGAATGGGGACGGAATAATGGATTGCATAATGATTTACAACGTCATATTAGTGACGTGGAATGGTGGCTAACTTATGAGGCTTATGCAGTAATTTGCTGCAGTTTTTATATGTGTAGTGAGTTGCAGCGAATTTTTCAAGTACCGCAAGACAAGTTATATGTAATTCCCAATGGAGTAGTGGCGGAAAAATTTATGGAGGCTGTTCCTGATTTAACTAGTTTTAGAAATAATTACGCTACTCCAGATGAACAGATTATCTTTTTTATTGGCCGTTTAGTGCATGAAAAAGGTGTTCATGTTCTTTTGGAGGCAATCCCTAATATTTTGCGAAGGGTTCCGAATACAAAATTTGTCATCGCTGGTAAGGGGCCTTGTGAAAAAGAATTAAAGTATCGGGCGGAAGAAATGGGTATTGCAGACCGGATTCATTTCACTGGTTTTATTGATGATCTAACTAGAAATAGTTTATATAAGGTAGCAAGTGCAGCAGTATTTCCAAGCTTGTATGAGCCTTTTGGCATTGTTGCTCTAGAGGCAATGGCTGCTGGAACTCCTGTAATAGTTAGTGATGTTGGCGGTTTTGCTGAAATTGTTCAGCATGGTCGTAATGGATTAACAACTTATGCTGGCAATAGTCAATCGTTGGCTGATAATATTGTAGCGATTTTGCAAGCACCAGAATTTGCCAAAAAACTTAAGGAGCAAGCAGCCCATGACCTATTTAGTAGGTATCAATGGAGCAAAATTGCCGAACAAACGGAAGTGGTTTATGACAAGATTTTAGGCAATGCTCATGCCAATTTAGATGTTCGGGATTTGATGGGCAGGATGACTAGCCGCTTTGTTTACGAACGCTATCAACAAACAGGTAATTTTGTTGATCATGAATTGATTAGGGGGGATTACCAGTGAAAGCTGTAATTATGGCTGGCGGTGAAGGAACTCGGCTACGGCCCTTAACCTGCAACTTACCAAAGCCAATGGTTCCAGTATTGAATCGACCGATGATGGAACACATTCTCAACTTGTTGAAGAAATATCAGCTAACTGAAATTGCCAATACTTTATGGTATATGCCAGAGGTTATTCAAGATTATTTTGGCGATGGCTCTGAATGGAATGTAGCCATGCATTATTTTATAGAGGACAAACCATTGGGTACAGCTGGCAGTGTAAAAAATGCACAAAAGTTTTTGGATGAAGCTTTTGTCGTAATTAGTGGTGATTCGTTAACAGATATTGATTTAAACAAAGCAATTCACTTCCATCGTGAAAAAGGAGCCTTAGCTACATTAGTGCTTACAAAAGTGGCTAATCCATTAAGCTATGGTGTGGTAATCACTAACGAACAAGGTAGGATAACTCAGTTTCTAGAAAAACCCAGTTGGAGTCAGGTTTTTAGTGACACTGTGAATACTGGAATCTATATTCTAGAACCGGAGGTATTAAATTACATTCCCCAGGAGACTAAGTATGATTTTAGCCAGGACTTATTTCCCAAGTTGTTGCAAATGCAAGCACCGCTATTTGGATATGTGGCTGAAGGATATTGGTCCGATGTTGGCAGCTTGGAAGTCTACCGCCAGGCTCAGCAGGATTGCTTAGATCAAAAAGTAGAAATTCAAATGCCCAGAGAAATTCAACCGCAAATTTGGGCTGAAGCAGATGTTCTAATAGCTGATGATGCAGTAATTTTTGGTCCAGTTTATTTAGGTAAAGGAGTCCAGATCGGTTCAGAAGCTCAGATTGGTGCCTACACAGTTCTTGGAGATAATTCGCAAATTGCACCGGGTGCAACTATAAAAAGGAGTACTTTATGGCGAGGCTGTCGAGTAGGAGAGAATACTAATTTACGAGGAGTGGTTATGGCAAGTAACGCTACTGTAGAGGCGGTTGTAGACGCTTACGAGGGTAGTGTAATCGGTGAAAAAACTCAAGTGGGTCAAAGATCGATTGTGGCACCTAATGTAAAGATCTGGCCAGGCAAGAAAATTGCTAGTGGTGCCAGATTAAATGACAGTGTGATCTGGGGTAATCAAGAAGCAGCCTCTATTTTTTCCAAAACAGGAATCAAAGGTGATTTTCGCAGCACCTTAACTCCAGAACTAATTGTCAAAATTGGTCTTGCTTACGGTGCTTTTATTGGTGCTGGAAAAGAGCTAATTGTAAGTAATGATCAGAGTACTATTAGTAAAATAGCTAAACGAGCATTAATTGCTGGTTTGCTGGCTGCAGGTGTGAAGGTGTTAGATGTTGGTACTGTAGTCGGTAATTTGACCCGGTTTGGAATTAAATATTTAGGTACTGCAGGAGCTTTACATTGCCGGAGTGTGGCTGAAGCTAGCAATATAGTTAATATTCAATGCTGGGATAATGATGGCTTTTGGCTAGGAAAAACCGATGAACGAAAAATAGAAAATCTATTATGGCGAGAAGATTATCCTCGTGCTAGCCATGGGCAGCTTGGTGAGTTAGTTTTTGTTCCAGGATTAGTGGATCAATATATCAATAGCTTAGTAAAGATCTATCAGCAATCATTGAGGGGGCTTTCAGTTCAACTAGTAAATCAGGGTAAATCTCCTCAGTTGGCAACAATTATGGAAGACTTTTTGAATCGAGTTGGCTGCTTAATTGACCCAGAGAATGGACAACTAATCATTGAGGTATCTGACGATGGATGGATTTTGAAAAATCATCAAGGATTAGCCCTGTCTGATGATAGTTGGTGGAATATTTATCTTCATTCTTTAGCTGCCCGGAGATTGTCTTCTATGGCTGTACCAGTCCATGTTTCTTCAAGGGTTGCGAATTCAGCTGCGAAAAATCAAATTAATCTACATTGGACTAAACAGGATCCTCGCTCTTGGATGGAAATTGCTTCAGAATTAGGTAATTATCATGTAGAAGAAGAAACTGAAATTGATCATTTTCCATACATTGAACCGTTAGTAAGTTTAGCAGAGGCCTTAAGTTATTTGAAGCAAGACAGTCAGGTCGACATGGATTTTTGGCAGTCAAGGACTCCTGTACGTGTCGAGCGCAGTGTCTTTTGTCCTTGGGAAGCTAAGGGTACAGTGATGAGGAAGCTAATTCATGCAGCGGAACCAAGCAACACTAGTTTTTTAGATGGATTAAAATACCATACCGAACAAGGCTGGGTGTTGGTGGTTCCTGATGGCGATGATCCAGTGTTTCACATCCAAAGTGAAGCAGACAGTCAAGAAGAAGCAGATCGATTAACAGATTACTATACAGCTGTTATTGAAGGGATTATTAGGGAGGAGGAAAAGAGCATTGAGGGATAATCTACCTCCTGTGCCAGTAAAGTACGGTCAATCATATTTAGTTAGCTTAGTTAAAAATATTCATTGGTTATATGTCTTTTGGGAATTAGCACCAGAAGAAATCGATTTAGTTGGCGAAGGTCGGATGATTCTAAGACTTTTTAAGGGGAAAGAGCCTATACAACAGCAAATTATGGCTGATGTAACCATTACTGATAGCTTTGGTTCTCAATATTTATATTTAGCGGAACCAGGCCAGTTTTATCAAGTGCAGTTGGCTGTAGTTAATTCTCGAGAAGTGGTTCCGCTTTTAAGTTCAAATTTAGTTTTTACGCCATTTGGTAAGGTGAGTGACCAGGAGGATACTAAATGGGCTTCTGTAGATGAATTATACCAAGAGTATAGTGGTTGCTTAACAATGGATACTGTAAGTTCTCCTGAACTTAGTTATATGTCTAGTTACCAATTGCAGCGAAAGTCCCTCTATCAGCCAAAAGTTGATTTAACTGTGGAAACAGAATTAATCATTTATGGTAAAGTAACTCCTGGTGCCATGGTTTATGTTCAGGGTGAACCGATTACAGTAAATGAAGAAGGATCATTTTCTTTACGTTATGCTTTATCTGATGGGACATTGATTCTCCCTATAAAAG
>JAAYMV010000002.1 GCA_012521185.1 Bacillota bacterium | reverse complement strand
TATTATTTCAGTATTATTTGAGCTATCCTCTCCTTATATCAATTTTACTAAATTAAGGAATGATTGTCCAAAAGTTTGAATATCTTTTTTCCTAATCCAGCTCAATTGCCCCGGTATAGAGTTGATAGTATCTGCCGCCCATCTCTAGTAGTTCTTCATGGGTACCCTGCTCAATAATTTCACCTTGTTCTAAAACGATAATCTGATCAGCATTTCGTACAGTAGATAAGCGATGCGCAATTACAAAGGTTGTTCGGTTTTTCATCAGTTGATCCATGCCACGTTCAATGTATTTTTCAGTCCTGGTATCTACAGAACTAGTTGCTTCGTCTAATATCAAGATTGGTGCTTTAGAAATTGCAGCCCGAGCAATATTTAGTAATTGACGCTCTCCTTGACTTAAGTTTGCCCCATCACCATCAAGTAGGGTATCATAACCATCTGATAATCTTTCAATAAATGAATGAGCACAAGCAATTTTAGCTGCCGCAATTACTTCTTCATCTCTGGCATCTAAGCGTCCATAACGGATATTCTCCCTAACTGTTCCAGAAAACAAATGAGTATCCTGTAAAACCATCGCAATATTACTTCTTAATGAATCTTTCTTGATTTTCTTAATATCAATACCATCGATTAAAATCTGACCTTCTTCGATTTCGTAAAATCGATTGATCAAGTTGGTAATCGTAGTCTTGCCTGCCCCAGTAGAACCCACGAAAGCTATTTTCTGACCTGGTTTAGCTGTAACATTGATATTTTTCAAGATGGTTTTACCAGGCACATAACCAAAAGTCACATTTTTTAGTACTACTTCGCCTTTAATTGGTCGTGCATCATCCATCTGATTAACTTCAGAGCAGATCCCGATGGCATCTGCAGGATCAGCTGCTTCAGGTGTTTCATCCATTACTTCGAATACCCTTTCTGCCCCAGCTAGAGCTGCATATATCGTATTCATTTGCTGTGATAATTCATTAACTGGTCTAGAGAACTGTCTGGAATAATTAGTAAAAATTGTTAGTCCACCAATATCAAAATTAGCAGTTAAACATAAAATACCACCAACCGTTGCTGATAAGGCATAGCTTATCTGACTCAAGTTACCCATTACGGGACCCATAATTCCACCAAAGAATTGAGCCTTCATTTGCCTATTCCGCAATTCATCGCTAAGGAATTCAAATTCCTTCATGGTAGTTTCTTCATGACTAAATACCTTGATCACTTTCTGACCACTAACTGTTTCCTCAATATAGCCATTAATCGCACCAAGCACTTGCTGCTGTTCTGCAAAGTATCTGCGACTTCGCAGGCCGATCAAACGTCCTACATAAGTTAAAAAAGGAACTGTGACGATGGTAACAATAGCTAAAATCCAATTTGTAACAAACATTAACGTTACTGTACCAATTAAGGTTACAATACCAGAAAAGATTTGGGTCATGGTACTATTCAGCATCATGCCTACTAAATCTAAATCATTAGTAAAGCGGCTCATAATATCACCATGAGTATGAGTATCATGGTATTTTACTGGTAATTTCTGGATTTTACTAAATAAATCTTCTCTAATCTTCACTTGCGCGTTTTGAGATACTCCAACCATAATTCGTTGTTGAAGATATGAGCAAAGCACACCTATAAAATAAATCGCAGCCATAATTAGAATACCTAGAAGAAGATTTGCTACTTTTTCATCTACTGTCCGATCTGCTGCTACTAAGTTATTAATAATGGGACGTAGAATATAACTTCCACCTAAAGTAGTCAAACTTCCGCCTAACACACAAATAAAAACTAGTAAGATTTTATATTTATCGCTTCCAATATAAGCAAGCAGCCTTCTGATAGTAGCTGAAGCAGATTTTGGTTTACCTCCACCAATAGCGCCACGAGGACCCCGAGGTCTACCAAAACCGCCCGGTCTTCTTCCACCTGAACCAGCCAGATCACTAGTTCTACTTCCGTATCTGCGAAGTAATAATTCTTTTCTCTCTGCACTAATTTGACTCATTATGCGGTCTCCTTCTTGTCCATCTGTGAGTAATAAATCTCTGAATATGCCGTACAACTTTCTAGCAATTCAGTGTGGGTACCGATCCCGGTAATTTTACCGTTATCAAGCACAATGATTTTATCAGCATTGATTACGGAAGAAATTCTTTGGGCAATAATGATTTTTGTTGTTCCTTTTAACTCGTTATGGAAGCTTTCCCTAATTCTAGCTTCTGTTGCGGTATCGACTGCACTAGTACTATCGTCTAAAATTAAGATTTTCGGCTTCTTCAATAACGTTCTCGCAATACATAATCTTTGCTTTTGTCCGCCAGAGACGTTAACACCACCTTGTTCTAGCTCGGTTTCATATCCTTTTTCAAAAGAAGTAATAAATCCGTGAGCTTGAGCTGCTTCAGCCCATTTGCAAACTTCTTCGTCAGTGGCATTCTCATCTCCCCATTTAAGATTTTCCTTAATCGTACCGGAAAAGAGCACGTTTTTCTGCAAAACAATACCGACTCCGTCACGTAAATGTTTCAAGTTATAATCCTTAACGTTTATATCATCAACTAGTACTTCACCCTGATCCACATCATATAATCTAGGAATTAGTTGGACTAAACTAGACTTGCCTGATCCAGTTGAACCTATAACTCCTACAGTCTCACCTGGATTGATGACTAAGTTAATATCTTCTAGCACCCATTTATCACTATTTTTATAGTATTTAAAGTGTACGCCTTTAAACTCTACTTTGCCATGTTTGACAGTTAGTTCCTTGTGGGCTGCATCGTCATCAGATAAATCAATCTCAGTAGTCAAAACTTCATCAATTCGTTTAAATGATGCAAAGGATCGAGTACTGTGTAAAATAATCATTGATACCATCATTAAAGACATTAAAATCTGAACCACATAGTTAACAAAAGCAGTAAGAACTCCAGCAGTCATATTGCCGATAATCACTTGATTACCACCAAACCACACAACAGCTAAGGTTGTAAGATTCATAGCCATGGTCATGATCGGCATTGTGAAAATTACTACTTTCATTGCATTTATAGTGCTATCTTTTAAATCAAGATTGGCCTTTTTGAATTTTTCTTCCTCAAATCTTTCCCTAACAAAGGACTTAACAACTCGGATATTAATCAAATTTTCCTGAGTAGTAGTATTTAAAGCATCAAGTTTTTGTTGCATTTTAGTAAAACGGGGAAAAGCTACTTTCATAATCACCAAAAGTGCGATAGCTAACAAGGGAATAATGCACAATATAGTTAAAGCTAGTTGTGAATTTAGTCTAAATGCCATTATTAGGGCACCAATTAGCATCCCTGGTGCTCTTAAGGCTAATCTCAAAGACATTTGCAGTAAGCTCTGCACCTGGGTAATATCATTAGTTAACCGTGTAATCAGTGATCCAGTGTGATATTGATCGATATTAGTAAACGAGAACTTCTGAATTTTATAAAACATGTCTTTGCGCAAATCGTTGGCGAATCCAGTTGAAGCTTTAATGGCAAAATATGCTCCGCCTACACCGCCAGTCATCATAATCAAGGCAGTAATTGCCATGATTATACCCATCATAATGATATAAGCAATACCTCTTCCACCTGTGATTCCTTGATCGATGATATTACTTAACAACAGTGGCATAACCACTTCACCAATTACTTCAATAATCATTAAAATAGGTCCGATAATAAAAGCTGATAAATAAGGTTTTATATACTTCCAATAGCGTTTCATATTCCACTATAACCTTTCTTTTTCTAAATTTATATCATTCTCCATTTTAACCAAATTAGCATCTAGCTTTTTCAACAGCTGTGACAAGGTAGATTTTTCTTGTTCAGTAAAATTGGCAAAAACCTTAGTATCAGTTGATTCAAAGATCTGCCTACTTTGCATAACAACCTGATTTCCTTTTTCTGAAATCGTAATTTTCTTAAGTCGATTATCTGCTTCATCTATTTCCCGATTGATATATCCATTATTCTCCAATTTTTTCAAGGACACTGCAATGGTTGCCGGCGAAACTCGCATCAATTTAGCAAGTTCTGCTTGTGAAGCATTGGGATTACGAGAAATCTCCATCAATAGGCGATACTGCCCATGAAAAACACCTGTTTCCTCTAGAAAACCCTGCATAATTTTTCTGTGTTTCTTAGCGAAGCTTATTAACTGAAAAATTATTTTCTTGTCACTAATGTCATCTATATTTTTATCGGTCATTTTATAAATTTTCACCGCCTCTTGTGTTTGAATTTTAATTAGCTAGCTAATAATTGTAGGATAACATTTTGATTTCTCACTGTCAATCTCATTTTATACAAGAAATACGCCATCATGTTGATGGCGTATACTAAAATTCGAATCAGCCTAGCAACATTCTCACTAGCACTAATCAGATTTTCCTGACCTGCTTCTAAAGCTTCAGTAACAGTACAAATATTTGATAAAATGCTAAACATGGCGGTTAGTCCGTGATCATACAAAACTTCTGCCCCTTCACCAATACTTCCAACTAAAGCGATTACCGGAACTTGGTAGCATTTAGCTAGAGTGGAAATCCCAAAGATAGTTTTGCCATAAACTGTTTGACCATCAATCCTGCCTTCGCCAGTAATAACATAATCTGCATCTTTTAAGTATTGGTCAAGTTTTGTGTGTTGAATAACCAGTTCAACACTTTGACTAATTTAGCAGAAAGAAAAGCAATTAATCCTGCCCCTAGCCCACCAGCTGCTCCTGCACCTAGAACTTGATCCACCTTTTTACCAACCTGTTCTTTAATAATCTTGGCATAGTGTTTTAGGTTGTTATCTAACTGTTTCACCATTTCTGGTGTTGCACCTTTCTGTGGACCAAAAACATAGGAAGCTCCATTATTCCCTGTTAAAGGATTAGTTACATCACAGGCAACCTCTACATTCACCTCTGTTAGTCTTTGATCAAGTTTACGAACATCTATTGTATGTAAACGCTCTAACGAGCCGCCACCGAAAGGCAATTCATTACCATCCTGATCTAGTAATCTACCAGCAAGAGCCTGAAACATGCCTGCACCGCTATCATTAGTAGCGCTGCCACCAATACCAATCACTAGATGTTTGGCACCTTTGTCTAAGGCAGCTTTAATTAACTGACCAGTTCCATAAGTAGTAGTAATCAAGGGATTGCGCTGCTGACGTGGAACTAAGTGTAGTCCACTAGCAGAGGCCATTTCTAATACAGCAGTTTTACCATCACCTAATAGACCGAAACTTGCACTCACTGGTTCACCTAATGGACCTAAAACCTCTACTTGATATAACTGACCATTGGTTGCATTCACTAAAGAATGGGTTGTACCCTCTCCTCCGTCAGCCATAGGTACTTTAATACACACAGCATCTGGAATTACTTTTTTCACACCTAACTCAATGGCATCAGCCGCTTCTTTAGCTGTCATGCATTCTTTAAATGAATCAGGAGTAATCACAATCCGCAACTAATCCAGCCTCCCATTATAAAAATCAACGTTCAAACCCCTGGTAACTCTTATTTTGGTGATAGATTAGTGAAAACTCTTAGTAGCTTTTAGACAGGAAGCATCTTTCCCTCCTCCGACATCATTTCCCTATAAAACAAACATTAATAAAATTATCGGATAGGCAATAAACAAATTCTTTTTGCAGCTCAGATAAACGCACCCATATAATAATCCTCCGAGGCAAGACAATAAACCAACTAATAAATCACCTTTTGTTAAGATGTGAGCTAAACCCCAAGTTAAGGCAACTAAAATACCACCCCAGGGAACATTGCTCCTTTTAAACCATATTTCTCCAGCTTGTTGCGCAAATACAATGATTAACACAAAGAGACCTGTTTCAACTATGTAATACATATATTGAAAAATAAATTGTAACCAACCGTGGTATCGTAATTCTTTCACAACTTTAAAGCCATTCCAGTCAATCACACTAATAACTACTGATAGGATCAGCAAACCAAGGCAGAGCATCAAACGTTTAATCTCTACCCTACTTTTTTGTGAAAGGATGTCAAAATTTAGTTTTCTCCTAGCTATCATTATTAATACATAAGAAGTTATTAACCATAGCACACAAGTTAAAGTCCAATGTAATATGTTTTCTATAGTAGAAAACTCACTAAGTGTTTTACCATAAATCAGTGGTTCAACAAGAAAGGCCAATAATGCTTCCAGTCCTAATCCTGCAAAGGCTAACATACTTAAGTAAAAAAATGCTAAACCCTCATTTATTTCTCGGTTTTTATAAAGCATATTTGTGCTCCTCTCAAATCTGTAATCCTATTCTAATCAATCGGATGAACCTAAAGTTATTGCCTCTATCTTTTTATCTATCCATTTATAGACATTTAATATCTCTTTCTCATAATCACCACTGAGCTCAAAGTAGGTAGCATAATGTTTATTACACTGTTCCTTAACTTGTAAGTTAAGCGTAATAAAATTCTCTGGAGTCATATAATTAGGATCATATTCTTTAAGTTCGATAGCCCTTAGATGTTTTATAATTTCTGAATCAAAATGCTCTGCAATATAATCTTCCGAAAAACCTAAGAATAAGGCTATTATATGTTCTAAGTACTCGGGTGCAAAATCCTTTCTATATCCTGGAGGTATATAGCATCCTTCAATTATAATATGTTGCCTATTCTCAATATTGGTCATGATCATACCTTGGACAATTGGCCACAATTTATTTGTCAGTTCATCATCACTGTCGGTTGCAGAAAAATCGCAATAGCTACTACCACGAATTAATCCCATTTTTATATGGTCTATCGATATATAAGGTACCTTGTATCTTTCTAGCAATTTTTGAGCCAGCAACGTTTTTCCAGTACAACTAGCTCCACCAATTAATATAACCATACACACTCTCCACTCCATCTTAGTTCCCCAATAAAACGTTTTGAATCTTTAAACGTTCCTGGTGACTCCGAAGCCTCAACGTCGAGCAGCTACTTATCCGAGGATTCTATACGATACCCATGATAGCTTATTTTTTAGCAATTATAATTGTCGTGTTTCCCATTCGCCAAACCATCTCTACGTTTGAAAAGCCAGCTTGTTTTAACAGTGCAATTTGATTATCGATTGTACACGGGGTATCATAATGATAAAGTTCTCCTTCTGATAGATTTAGCTTTTGTCTCAGTTTAGCGTATTCAGCAAAAAATCGAACCTCCTCGGCCTGATCTGTAACCATATAGTCACACTCTATATAAACTCCCTTTGAATTAAGTGCATGATAAACCTTAGTATAAAGTGCAACTTTTTCTGCGTGCGTAAAGTGATGCATTGTTTGAAAAGAAATTGCCGTATCAAAACAATTTTTCCCAAAATCATATTCTAAATAATTGCCACAGATTAATTGAATATCTTTGTCAGGATATTTCTCTTTCAGCTTATCTAACATACAATCACTAATGCTCTTCATATTCTGAACGGGCTATCCCCCACTTAGAAGCAAACCAATCAATTGCCCTTGCAGAATAACTTGGATAATTCCTAATTGAAATGATTCTATAGTTCATTTACTTATCTCCTTTAATATAATCCTTAGTTTTTCAGTGAGTTAAAATAATAGCTATTTACTTGATCAGCTATTCGGCCTATCCTTGCTAAATTGTTAGTCTTGCAATAATTCTATCGCTCTTTTATAAAGTAGATCGAACTCACAACCACAGCTTCCACACTCTTGATCAGCTTGTTTAATTACCGAAAGTAATTCTTCATTACTTATATTATTTTCTAACCAAGCTTTTGATATCTTCGATTCTAAAATTATTCTTTTCTATATAGGGCATAGCAACTCCTACTATGAATCCAACCATCTCTCCCTCTTTCAGTATAACCCAGCCCATATATATTACCCATTGTAAACTTGAAGACTTATTCTTTACTTTTTCAAAATCATAGTTTTCATTCCAAGACTCCTGAGAGTATAAAAGGAAACCCATCTAGCAAGCAAAGCTTGCTTTGATGGGTCTAAGTGTATACTATCTTAATTTAAACTCAGAATAAATATGTTCATATTCTTCTAATACATTCTCTACTCCAATATAGAAACTGGTGTTAGCTGCAACTTCGTCAGGCAGATTTAACATAGGATTGTTTCTATAATCCTCTGGTAAGTATGGTTCTGCAGCTTTATTAGGAGTAGTAAACTTAGTTATATCAGCAATCTTAGCTGCAATTTCTGGCTGCATAATAAAGTTTAGGAATTGATACGCGTTATCTTTATTTGGTGCCTCTTTAGACATTATCCAGCAATCAATATAAATCGGGTATCCTTCTTCAGGAAAGACTGGTTGTAACTTATTATTAGCAGCTTGTCCTTTAACAGCTTGGTTAGAATACATAAAACCTACAACTGCTTCGCCATTAACTAATGAATCCTCTGGAGTATTAGTTTCAAATCGAACAATATTGTCTTTTAAAGCAAATAAACGTTCTTTAGCTTCTGATACCTTTACCGGATCTGTTTCATTATACTCATAGCCTAAGGATTTTAATACTAAGCCAATGATTTCTACTGACCAGTCGATTAACACAATACTATTCTTTAATTCTGACTGCCATAAATCCTTATAACTAGTAATTGGTTGTGCCCCTAAGGCTGCTACTGCTTCAGGGTTTACCAATAAGAAAGAAGTTGAAATAGCGTATGGAATGGAATATTCATTGTTCTCATCATAATAGTTACCTTGATAGACTGGGTTGATATTTTTAATATTAGGCAACTTAGATTTGTCCAAATTTTCTAGCAAACCGTTTTGTCTTAAAATATCAACCATATAATCTGTCACAACTGCTAAATCATATTGATCAGGATTGGCTTCTAACAGAGACTGCATGTCTTCATTGGAAGTAACTTCTTTATAGTTAACTTTGATTCCTGTTTCCTCGGTAAACTGATCGATAATCTCTCGCGGAATAAAATCACCGCCCCAAGTCATTAAGTTAATAGCTTCCTGACCTTCACTTCTGTTAATGTTTACATAAATTAGCGCACCAACAGCAATTACAATAAGTAATGCAATTAAAATTTTGTTGCCCTTCATTTTGATAACCCCCTATTTTTACTAATTTTACTAATATACTGGTTTAAACCAATAATAAAGAACGTGCCGACCAAGATCAAAGTACACAGGGCATTTACTTTTGGTGTAACGCCAACCCGCATCATTGAAAAAATGTGTACTGGCAAAGTTGTTGAAGTCGGACCTGACATATAGGTAGAAATCACAACATCATCTAAGGACATGGCAATGGCTAACAGGGATGAGGTAACAATCGACGGCATTATCAATGGTAAAATTATAGTGTAAAAGGCTTGCCATTTAGTTGCACCTAAATCTCTAGCAGACTCAATAATTGAGCGATCAATTTCCTGCAATCTCAATAGTACCATAATGTAAACATAAGGTACACAAAACAATGAATGCGACAACACCAAAGTTAAATGCCCAAAAGGCAGTTTTAAAGCATTAAAAAAGATCAATAATGATACCCCTAAGGCAACCTCCGGAACAAGTAAGGGTAAAAGCATCATCCGTTGAATCGTCTGCTTCATTTTTGTGGTAACCATTAACGAAACCATGGCGGCAGCAGTACCTAAAACAGCAGAAAAAATAGCAGTTAGGATCGCTACTTGAATACTAATAGCGAAAGCTTCTCCAATTACTCGATCACGAAATAATTGTCGGTACCAGTCTAAAGTAAATCCTGTCCACTTAGCAGTAGAAGGACTAGCATTAAAAGAATATAGAACTACACTTAAGATAGGCAGGTAAAGTATAACAAAAAACAACGATAGATAAAATATTCCAAATCTGTTGGTTTTACTTTTCATTGAAATAATCCTTCCCCTTTATCCTTCGTGATCCGGCCATAAATTGAAATAACTAGGGTAACTAATAAGATCATTCCTACAGAAAAAGCTGCAGCTAATGGTCGGTTTCGACCGCGATTCACTAAAGTATTAATCAGGTTCCCTAAAAAGATTGTTTGTCCACCGCCTAAAAGATCGGAAATGAAATATAGGCCTAGCGCTGGAGTAAATACCAAGGTAAAACCACCTGCTATACCCGGTATGGTCAAGGGAAGAACAATTTTAAAGAATGTCTTTACTTTACTAGCTCCCAAATCATAGGATGCTTCTAGCAAAGAACGATCTAATTTATCGACCGAATTGTAAATAGCTACTATCATAAATGGAATCAGCATATAAACTGTACCAATTAATGTGGTACTAAATTTATACATCATGGGAATCGGTTTATCTATAATTTTTAGGGCTAATAGGACATTATTAATCAGTCCAGTATTCCCTAACAGGATTACCCAGCCATAAGTTCTAAGTAGACTAGAAATCCAGAAAGGCAACATAAACAAGGCAATCGCTAAGTTTCGTTTCTTTGGCTCAAGCTGAGATGTAATATACGCCACTGGATAACCAATTAACAAAGTAATAAATCCAGTAAGTAAAGCTAGTAAAAAAGAATTAGCAAAAACTCTTAAGTAAATTGGGTCAAAAACTTTTTGATAATTCTCTAGGGTAAACCGAAAAACTACATTACCTAAGTGATCCCTAGACATAAAGCTTAAAACCACTACATAAACCAAGGGGATACCAACGAGTAATCCAAACCAGATCAGAAATGGAATCGCTAAAACATTTCGCTTCAATGTTTTCATGCTAAACCCCTTTCCTCCTGGTTAACTTGTCCTTCTAATGGTAATAAAATAGCTCCTCCATCAATCCATGTCAGATAAACCTGATCGCCTTCTTTACAAGGACATGCAGTACGATACTCGACAACTGTCAATGACAGATCTGCTACTTGCACATCTATTCGAATTTGTGAACCAGCATAGTGAACCGAAACAACTTCTGCCTTTATGGAATTAGGTTGTGGATCACAAGAAACCTGCATTTTATCTTTATGGACGGCTAAAATGCCTAGTCCACCAGCTTGAATTTTGTCTGACTCTACTGAATTGGTTACAGTTAACTCATTTTGCCCTAGCTTAACCTTAGTAGCATCTGTTCCGGTTTCTAACACTTCTACTTCCAGAATATTCCGATCACCAATAAACTCAGTTACAAATAGGTTCTTAGGATTGTTATAAATCTCTCGTGGACTGCCAAGTTGCTGAATTACCCCTTGATCAATTACTATAATTCGATCCGACATATTTAAGGCTTCATCTTGATCATGAGTTACATAAACAAAGGTAGTACCTGTTTTTTTCTGCAACTGAGATAATTCAGTCTGCATATGCTTCCGCAGTTTCAAATCTAAGGCGCCTAAAGGCTCATCTAAAAGCAAAATAGCAGGTTGATTAATTAACGCCCTAGCAATAGCAATTCTCTGTCTTTGCCCACCTGATAATTGATCAGGCATTCGTTTTTCATAATCAATCATTTGTACTAACTCTAAAACTCGCTGAACCTCAATTTTTAACTGTTCTTCAGTCATACTTTTTTTAACTCGCGGACCATAAGCAATATTGTCATAAACGTTGAGATGCGGAAACAAAGCATAGTTCTGAAAAACAGTGTTAATGTTCCGCTTATTGGGAGCTAAATCTTTAATAGATTGACCATTTAACAGGATGTCGCCAGAATTAATTTCTTCTAATCCGGCAATACATCTTAACAGCGTTGTCTTACCACAACCAGACGGACCCAGTAGGGTAAGAAATTCTCCCTGGTAAATATCAAAACTAATATCCTTTAAGGCCTGAAAATCCCCATAGTATTTATTTATGTTCATCAAGCTTAGCAATGGTTTCTTCACAGACTGCTTCCTTCCCTATCAATGATAAAATTAATTCGATTCCTCTAAAGTAAGTATAAGTTAATTAGTTAGCTATGTCAAAAAACAATCAAAGGCTGTTACACTAAAATTTAGCATAACAGCCTCAAAAACAACTCATGTCACCTTATTTTAAATATTCAGCTAAACCTATATTAAGCCGTTTAATTTCTTCGCAAGCCATTTGCGCTACCTGTGTTGCTCCCCATGGGCTTAGATGGGTAACATCATGTGGAACATAAAATTTCTTTAGATTATCAGAACCAAGTTCCTTCACTAATTTTTCAGTGGTTTTTTGTAAATCAAGTAAAGGCACATTCATTTCTTCCGCTACCTGAATTGCTGCCTTCGGATAATCTCCATGAGTATCTTGGAGCACACCATCTTCAAACTTACCACGAACAATGGAAGTGCAAAGAATTGGATTACCGCCTTTTTCCCGAGTTTGGTTCACATAGAATCTTAAATTATCCGCATAAGTAGTGAAAGGCTCTGTACGACGCTCTTCATCAGCTTTTTGGTCATTATGACCAAACTGAATAATTACCCAATCACCTGGTTGGATAGCGTTATAAACTGGTTCCCATAAACCTTCTCCTAAAAAGCTTTTAGAACTTCTACCATTTTTAGCATGGTTATCCACAACAATGCCTTCTTTAACAAATTCTGGTAGTTTCTGTCCCCAGCCACATTCCACCTCTTGCTCAAGGGGTTTATTCGCCATAGTTGAATCGCCAATCATAAAAATAGTAATATTTTTGAAATTTTGTTCTGTTGTCATGTTTACCTCCAAATCTAAGTCACTAACAAGTCTACTAATAAAATATAACATAAATTACCAGGTGTAACAAGACTAACTAGAACGATAACTTGTCATCTGAACTCATTACACATGGATAGTTTTAATTCTGAAAATAAAGTAATAGTACAAATAGGCTAGCATAAAGCCCATAAAAATTTTAAATGACAAAATTTCTACAGTTATCGCCGATATTAACATGACACTTGAAGCAAAAATTACTAACTTAATCTTAGTGCCCAGCTTCATAGACCGCTCCCGCATAAAGTCTTCCAAATGATTTTGATAAAGCTTAGTCGATACAAACCATCTATTAAACCGATCTGAGCACCTAGTAAAAAAGAAAGATGCTAGTAATAAAAAAGGAGTCGTTGGCAAAACTGGTAGGAGCACACCTAACGAACCGAGAGCGACAAAAAACAAGCCTAGACAAATGTACAATGTATTTCTTAATCTTCGACTCAATCAAGATCACCATTCCCTAAATTTGAATATGTAAACAACCCTAACTACCGATAATGAAAATCGTTTTCAGTATAATTTTACCAAATCTTTTTTTGCTGATCAATAAGAATTTTAACCTCTACTTTGACGCAACTGCGCTAAATTTTCAAAGAAGAGCCACCCATTTTCTGCGTTACCACTTATTAATGATGCAATCATAGAAGGAGTTTTAAAAGATAAATTAACCAGAGTCTGATAGTAGCCATTTGCTTCTACAATTTTATTGTCCTGCAACAAATCATCAATTATCTCTGTATAGCGATTATAGAACTTACCTCCATCAGACCAATTCCTCGCTGATTCTATTGGCCGACGGATATATGACCCCGAGTGTAGTACAAATCTGCCATCTTGAACAAAAATCCTAGCCTTAAACCGATTGTTTTTGGGGTAATAGAAATCATTGCTTTCACTAATTTTTAGTTCATTAAACTCAATTCCTTCTGCTTTTAATAAAAACTCAATTTGGTCAATATAAGCCATCAAATTTGGCTTGTCAAAAATACTAATATTCGGCTCACTTCGCAGATCTTTGTTTTCTAATATAAAAGCACTAGAATTTCTTAACTTATCAATGAAATAGTATTCGATAAAATCAATTGTCATAGCATCAAAGGAATTGTTATCTGTGACAAACATAATACAATAGGACCAAAACTTTTTTGAACGTTCATGAGCTAACATGCGTTTTGCTCCAGTAGTAGATTGACCAATATAAACCTTAGTTATTTCATTATCTTCTGCTTCATTAAACAAAAAATAGACAGCGTAGTTTGTCCCCATTTCCAGTTTCTCAACATCTTTAATGTGATCACGAGTAAAATAAAATGCTCGAATCTGATTAGTCCGATCTTGAAAAACCTTTAATGAGGATGCTTTGGTAACATCCGGATATAAGTAAGTTATTGTCTTTTGCATCTAAACACCTCACATAAACCCTAGTGATTATCATTAGGTTTACCATCACCCCTATGGCCATATTCGGCTTTGCTCATTATTTCCCTGCAAATATCGCATACTTTACATAATACCGCTGACTAACGTGGAAGGTGTTACTTTTTTCATGGCGAAATACCAAATCAATACAATTGTGCAAGGAGCATCATTATGGATATTATTATTGTTGGTGCTGGCAAATTAGGTCTGCGACTGGCTGAACTATTTTCTCAAGACCAAAACAACTTAACGATCATTGACATCAGCCAAGAAAGACTAGAAAATGTTAGCAGTTATTTAGATGTCTTAACAATTCTGGGAAATGGTGTTCAACTGAAAATCCTAAAACAAGCACAAGCTGGACGAGCAGAACTATTTATTGCAGCAACTAGTTCTGACGAAGTAAATGTTCTTGCTTGTTCCTTAGCCAAACAACTAGGTAGTAAACGGGTTATTGCCCGGATCAGAAATCCAGATTATGGTGAGCAAATTGATTTATTTCGTGATCACTTTAATATTGATTATATAGCCAATCCAGAACTAGAAATGGCAAAAGAAATCGCACGAAACCTGTTAAAGGGTTATTCTATTCATCTAGAAACCTTTGCTCATGGTAAAGTCACCATGGTAGAATTTCGAGTCAATGATTTAGCAGTACTAGCTGATAAAAGTTTAAGCCAGTTAGACTTGCCAAAAGGACTCCTAATTGCCGCTATTCTCCGAGATAACCAAACTATCATTCCACATGGTCGAACCAAATTACTACTCGGAGATGTGATTTATGTAATTGGCAAAAGAGAAAGTATCAACGAATTTTCCCAAGTATATAATGCGCCAATCCAAAAAACTCCAGTACGTAATGTGATGATTATCGGGGGTGGACGAGCTAGTTATTACCTTGCTCAAAAACTACTAATGAATCATGTACAAGTAAAAATAATCGAAAAAAACGAAGAACGCTGCCTATATCTAGCGGAGAATCTTAAAGGCGCATTAATCATTCACGGAGATGGAACTGATCGTGAGCTCTTGATGGAAGAAAATGCTGAAGAGATGGATGCTTTGATTTCGGTAACTGGTATGGATGAAGAAAACTTAATGATCGCTTTGCTTAGCAAAAAAATAGGTGTTCCTAAAGTAATTGCTAAGATAAGCCGCTCTAATTACATTCCTATTCTGGAACAGCTTGGCATTGACTTAGCAATTAATCCTGTAAATATTATTGCAGGCGAAGTGCGACGTTTTGCTCAAGGAGGAAACATCGTTTCTCTGTCCTTAATACTGCAAGGTGAAGCAGAAGTACTAGAAGCTATTGTTCCAGATGAATCACAAATCGTCGGTAAACCACTTAGCAAACTAAATCTACCTGAAGGTATAATTATCGGAGCGATTGTCCGTGAGGGTTCGGTGATCATCCCTGACGGCTCATCAGTTATTGCACCTGATGATCGGATCATAGTCTTTTGTTTGCAATCAGAACAAACTACCTTAGAAAAGCTGTTACAGGGAAAAAGGGGCTTTTTCTATGAATTATGGCATAATCATAAAGATTCTCGGTAACTTATTGTTATTCCAAATAGCTGCGCTCTTGCCTTCACTTGGAATTGCACTTTATTTAGGCGAACCTGAGCTGCAAGCATTCTTATACACCATAGGAATTCTTGTCCTTTTTGGTGTGCCCTTAAGCCTTAAAAAAACCAAATCAAAAAGAATTCAAGCTAAAGAAGGTCTTACAATTGTCACTTTAGGCTGGGTGTTAGTTGCCTTTTTTGCCGCTTTTCCATTTTACTTATCAGGTGTTATTCCTTCATTTACAAATGCATTATTTGAATCAGTTTCTGGATTAACCACTACTGGAGCATCAGTCATTGATAATGTAGAAGCCTTATCCAAGGGGCTCTTATTTTGGCGTTCGTTTCTACCTTGGCTAGGAGGCATGGGAATAATTGTTTTAACCTTGGCTATTTCACCTACACTTGGTGTAGGTGGTTATCAAATCTATAAAGCTGAAACTCCTGGGCCAACAGCAGGTAAATTGTCACCGCGGTTACATGACACGGCCAAAATTCTCTTTCTTGTGTATTTACTAATAACATTAGCCCTTACTGTTTTCCTTTACTTTGGAGGATTGTCCTTATTCGAGTCGTTAATTCACGCTTTCGGAACTATTGGCACCGGAGGACTTTCCACTAAAAATGCCAGTATCGGTGCTTTTAATAACCACTTTATCCCTTGGGTAATATCCATCTTCATGATCGCAGCTGGGGTTAACTTTTCACTTTATTATTTAATGTATCAGCGAAAATGGCGAGACGCTTTTAGTAATTCAGAATTCCGGCTTTACCTTGTTGTCATAGCTATTGGAACTATCTTAATTACCCTTAATTTATACGGTAATATTTATCAATCATTATCTGAATCTTTTCGTCAGGCATTTTTTCAAGTCAGTTCCTTTATTACCACTACTGCCTATCGGACTGTGGATTATGAGTCCTGGCCCCGATTTAGTCAGGGAATTCTGCTATTTCTGCTCTTTATTGGCGGCAGTTCAGGCTCGGCAGCTGGCTCTATTAAAGTAATTCGCCATCTTGTCTTATTGAAATTAATTAAACGTGAGATTTCAAAGATTCTGCATCCTAGAGCTTTTATCCCTATAAAAGTAGATGGAAAATCGATACCCAGCTCTGTTGAAACAAATATTGTTGGCTTTTTCTTCTTATATTTAGTGTTATTTGCATCCGGAAGTTTACTAATTATGCTATTCGAAAACATTGATTTTATTTCTGCTAGTACTGCTGTAGCGGCCTCACTAGGAAATGTTGGTGCAGGCTTTGGCTTAGTTGGTCCTGGTCATAGTTTCGACTTTTTTACAGCTGAAAGTAAAATGATATTAGCCTTTCTCATGTTATTAGGAAGGTTAGAGCTATTTACAATTTTTGTTTTACTTACACCTGACTTCTGGCGGAATTAAGTTAACATCCATTAAGCTTCAACTCAATTGTAAAAGATAATTATAAGGAATTTATCAGGAATAACATGAAATATATTTAATAAAAAAGCAGACCAAAACCGGTTAGTGCGGCGCTTTGGTCTGCACAAAGGAGATGAAATATGATATCATCACCTGTGCTGGAAAGCGTAATCTCACTCTTTTTAATTATCCTAGTAGGTGTTTATGCTTCCCGGAAAAAGATCATTACTGAGGATCTAAATCAAGGATTAGTTAATCTCCTAATTCAAATTGTACTTCCAGTGATGATTTTATCTTCGTTTATTTATTCTTATGATCAGTCCATAAAGTCAGAAGTAGTAAAAACTTTCTACTATAGCTTGATCGCTTACTTATTGATGTTTAGTGCTTCTTACTTACTGCTATTGCCATTTAAAAGTGAAAAGAAAATAATTCTGCATTTTGCCAATGTATTTCCGAATACTGGCTATGTTGGATTTCCAGTGTTATATTCTATCTATGGCACAGAAGGTATTGTTTACGGTTCCGTATTTAATTTATTTTTTGTGATCTTCGTCTGGACTTATGGAATTTTCATCTATAGGGGAAGCTTGGATAAAACTAATTTAAAGCAGGAACTGAAACAGACTTTTCTTAATCCATCAGTTTTAGCAGTTGGGATAGGATTAATTATCATGACATTAAATCTCCAATTACCAAATTCGCTTATAACCAGCATTAAGAATATTGGTAATATTACTGGTCCGCTATCCATGTTGATCATCGGAGTTATATTATCAAAAGCAAAAATTGGCAACTATACTAAAGACTGGACACTCTACTACGGTGCTATCTGTAAATTACTTTTAATACCTATAATTGTGTATCTAATTTCTTTGCTTACTGGTCAAAGCTCCAAAGCAATAAATTCAGTTATTATCATGACTGCTATGCCAGCTTCTGCCATGACCTCAATTCTTGCACAAAATTATAACCGAGAAACGGACTATGCAGCAGTAATTGTTTCCCTTACTACACTATTCTCAATTCTTTCCATTCCAGTGCTGCTAAAAATAATTCTCTAAAACTATTCAATCTTTGAGCCAAGCAAATCAAGTTATTGCCTTAGAATTTTTCCCATGGCTTTTCCTTTTGCTAATTCGTCAATTAACTTATCTAAATAGCGTATTACCTGCATTAATGGTTCTTCTATCTCTTCTACCCGCACACCACAGACAACACCCTTAATTAAACTCCGATTAGGATTTAATTGTGGAGCTTGCTTAAAAAACGTCTCAAAATCAACTTCTTTTTCAAGTTGTTCTTCAAGCTGGTCTTGACTATACCCAGTTAACCATCGAATTATTTCATCTACCTCGTCCTTAGTTCGTCCTTTTCGCTCTGCCTTAGCAACATACATCGGATATACTTTAGCAAAGCTCATTGTATAAATTGAATGTTTACTCATGATTAAAATCGCCTTTCATAATATGTTTACAATTCATTATTCGCTGATATAATTGGGCTGCTTTTTCAAGATCAAAAGCAGCTAAGAAAATGTAATCTAAAATATTGGGATCAAAATCTAGATTTAATAATCGTTTAGCAAAACTCATAGCTGCTATTTCGCCAGTACAAATTAATTTCGATTTATGGGTATAAAACTTGCCTAAAGACCAAAGATTAATCGTTCTAGTATTAGTATAAAGACTTGAATCATGCTCGTCAATGAAATGGAAGAGTTCATGGGCTAACACTATATCTTTAAACTCCACATTAAAATTCTTAATTCTCAGCTCTTTTAATAGCAAAACTGCCTTTTCAATATTGTTATCATAAATAAAAATCTTATTCGGACTTTCAAACAAACCGAAATAGACGAAGTCCAAAGCTGATTGTTCTTTATGATATTCTATTTCAATTCCAAGTTCTTTAGCTATTTCTGCAACTGTTAAATCCCCATATTTCTCTTTTAATTTATCAGCTTCAGCGATCCCACAGTTAATAGAGCCTTTAATGATTTCTTCTTCTTCATCTTTGGGAATCTTGCCTCGAATCGGATCTAGACTTATTTGGTAATAAGCAAAATCTATAGCACTTAGTTGCAAAAGCTCTTGTAGTTGAGTACGAATAATTTCATTGTTGCCGATTTCTCATCCCTACTTTCAATAAACTAATTTTATAATAGATAACGAGGAGAATACTCTCCTCGTTATCATCTTACATATGGCTTCTAGCTACAATTGCGATTACTGGCTCATTACCTGCTCTGAGCATCAATTCTGAATCCATCAACATGGTTAATTGATCCATACCAGGTATGCCTTCAAAGTCTATAATTTTTGGTCCAATACACAAGTAAATGTCTGGTGTGAGAATAATATCTGATTTGTAAACCAAATATTCTTCCCACAGTCTAGTAACTAAGGATCTTACTCCAGCAACAGTTGTGGCAACAGCTGTTCCATCTTCTCGTTGTCTTGGAATGAATCCTTTTTTGTTCACTACCCGAATTTCTTGCTTATCTTTAACTTTATGGCCAAATACCCAGAAGAAATCATTTTTCACTACTAATTCTACTTCGCTTGGAGCAACACCGATAGATTCAGCGGCAAGTCGACGAGCTTGATCATCATCAACTTGCTGTGCTAGATCTTGAGTGGCAATTTCCGTTGAACCAGTTGCGATTGCCCTAACTTTTTGCGCTTGAGTATCAATTTCGATCTGAATTTCTACAGAATCAGGTGTAGCTCCAGATCGAACAACTGCATCTGTAGCTTCTTCCCTTAAGCGCATAATATCTTCTTGTGTTGGATTAGGAATAACCCGTTCAACTGTATCGCGAACTAACGCTAAGGCAACACCGATTGAAGAAATGATCTCTGCTTGATCAGCAATTTGATAACGTAAGCCCATTATTTCTGCAGTTCTAGGTAGTAGAACCTTTGCTCCACCGCCACCACCAACTAAGGAAATTTGGCTGCGTTCAATTTTATGTTTATCAGCTAATCCTTCAATAATTTCAATACAAGTTGCAGCTGCATTGTCAAGTACCCCTAACGCTGCATCCTTCCAACTCATATTTAAGAATTTACCTAAGGCTTCAAAGGCTTTAACACAGCTTTCCGGATAGCCATAAGAATAATCCCCTTCTTTGACATATCCAAGAGCATTAGCTGCACAAGTAGTAGTTAAAGCATAGCGTGAGCCATCTGCAGTTTCAATTGCAATATAATCAGCTGGATCACCCTTAATTGGTACAATTTGCACAACTTTTGGATTTACAATCTTATCTGGGCTAGTAAAAGCCACATAGGCTAGGTTAGCGATGTGACAAGAGCGAGGACCTACATGGATAATCCTGCCATTACCAGCTCTAATCATCGAACCACCCGCAACTCCACCGGTATGAACGTCGATCGAGTTAACCATGGTTCTTTGTCCACCAACTACGGCGTAATCTATCATAGGGCGACCGTTTTTTATTACACCTATGTCAGTGGAAGTACCGCCCACTTCAAAGAAGATCCCGTTAGATACCTTCAAGTGCATTAAAGCCCCAACAGTTGAAGCTGCTGGACCTGACAGCATAGTAAGTACTGGACGTTTTCTCATTTCTTCGATATCCATAACCCCGCCGTCGCCTCTCATAATCATTAAATGAGATTTAATACCAGCTTTTCTGACAGCATCTTCAGTAGAATTTGCAGTACTAATCATTTTAGGTAAAATGGAGCTGTTAATCACAGCTGTTCTTGTTCTTCTGGTTAAGCCATATAGCTTAGAAATATCAGAAGCACAAGTAGCTTCAACACCCATTTCTCTCGCTACTTCCTGAATAAGCAGTTCTTCCTTCATGTTGTCAACACCAAAGGTCTTACTAGCAGAAATTACAGAACAACCTTCATCTACTAACTCCTGAACAGCTTGTTTAACTTTTTCCCGCGAAAACTCTTTTTGGGAAATATAACGATAAGCGGTTGTAATTTTTCTTTTACCAGATTTGTCAAGAACTATGTCATCTATATTACCTTGAAGTCTAGACAGAAATCCAGACACTATGCCTTTTCCGACACCAATTACTCCTACCTTAGCAACGTCACCTTCCAACAAGGCATTAGTTGCTTGAGTAGTAGAATGGGCAATAAATACTACTTCTTCAGGGTCAATTCCGTTTTCATTTAAACATTTTCTAAAGGACTCAATAACACCTGCTGAAACACCTAATTCATGGGTATGACTAGTCGGTACAATACCTACACCGATAATTTCATAAGTTTCATTATCAATTGCCACAGCCTTGGTGTTGGTACCCCCTACGTCAATTCCAACTCTTACTTTTCTTTTCTTCATATCACCGTTATTAGCCATGGTTCCTCCTTATCCGAAAATGAAATATACCAGAACTAGATTTATAGCTGTTATCAGCCAAGTCCAAACTAGTCCTGTTCTCAAAAAGTCTTTTACGGATACCTTGCTATGGTTCAATGCCCACATATTCCAAGATTGAGTTGGACATTGAGACAGGTTCATTGCAATAGTTGGAACATACATCAATGTAAACAAATATGGTGTTGGAAATGTTCCGATAGCATTAATTACCCCAACAGTCGCAGCCCCAGCACCAAAGATGGTTAAAGGTCCACGGAACAATCCGGATGGTGCAATAATGATAAACGCAATTACTAACCCTAATGTAGTTGTGGGTAATACTCCACCAAGAATTGGTTCGAAGAATGGTGCAGCTACTCCAGAAATTCTGTTAAAGATTGGTAGTACAAACAAGAATCCCAATAAGCTAGCTACGTCTACAACACCATCATAGAAAGTACTGGAAATAATTCGGCTTGCTGCCTTAAATGAAGGGAAGTTTCCTGTTACAGCTAGTCCAAACAAAGCTCCAACTATAAAAGCAGGAATTGTTAACCAACCAAAGGCTATTGATAAAGTTGTTGGTATAATCGGTGTGATTAATGAAAGTGCAGGAATATCTTTTTCTTCCTCAATATTATCAGCAATTTGTAGAGCCCATGCTCTACGTCTTCTCTTCTTAGGACGCATGTTGTAACCTAACATAAATGCTACTAAGATTAATTGAATTGCCATTGCTGGAAATGCCCATCTCAAATAGCTGCCACCATAAACCATATCTGGGAAGATAGCTTGCATTTGACTGAACAATACAGTGTTAATGTACATACCACTTCCAACACTCATTAGGTAACTAGTAACAGCCAAGGGCTTTGATACTCCTAAGGACATCAAAATAGGTAACACAATTACCCCAATTGCTACTACTGCGCCTGCTCCAAATGTGGAGGTGAAAATAATCCCAGTAACAATCGACAATAAAATTGTTACGATTAGAGGATTATCGCCGCCTAATTCTGTTACACTTCGAATCAGTTTTTTGGCAATTCCCGTATCTACTAAGACTCGGCCGAACCAGCTTCCAAAGATTACGTTAACTGCCGTCGGTCCCCAGCTTTCTGGGCCGCCCTGAAAAATGTTGACCATGGCGTTATCCCAGCTAAGCTTACCACCAATAATACATAAGGCTGTCCACACAACACCCATTCCCAGAAATCCGATCATCAGATTTCCACCACGAGCTGCATAATAGATCAGCAGAAAGTAGGTAATCAGCAGAATAATACCTATTACTAAATCCATATAGTCCTCCTTGTTAAGTGTATTTGCGTTTATTATTTACGCATTCCAGTCAAACTATAAGATTTTCGGTACCTTTAACCTACATTACAATGGGCATTGTCCTCCCTCCTTGGATACTATTTTTGCATAGTAATCAATTCCACTATCACTAAAAACCATGCTCCCTTATAGTATTCTTAATGCAACTTCAAGTATACGAAGTGTGTCTTAACTTACTCTATTTTTCGAAATAGTAGAATGTAAATACATGGTACACTAAATCAAATTTCTTGACAAGTATTTCGATAAAAATCGAGAGTATCTAGAAAATTGTCGGATAATTCTGGGAAACACAGTTTTTGTTTGTGATTTATTAATTTCTCTACAATAAAATGTTAATCCTGCTATCGTTTAATTTAATTTCTGCAGAGAATATAGTTAGTATACCTAAAAATCAAAAAAACCATTGAATGTCTATCGCACTCAATGGTTTGTCACAGATAGTTTTTCACCAGCACTTCGTCAACCTTTCCTCGGCGATCTGCTCGCGAATTAATAGGCCGACTTGCTTGAACTAAGGTTATATCATAATCTTGGTATAAATCTAAAATAAATTCAGTAGCAGAATTAGAAAGTAGAAACTTAATCCCTCGACCATTTAACTTATCACAGAGTTTCTTTAAACGGATCTGTTCTTGACGATCAAAGCCGCCTTTGTTATATCCAGTAAAATTAGCACTATCCGACACTGGATCATAAGGCGGATCAAAATAGACAAAACTACCTTTTCTAATATATTTTACTGCATCCTCAAAATCGCCACACTTAAAAGTGATATTGGTTTTGTTGAAATAATTGCTAACCGCAATTAATGTTTCCTCATTAACTATATTAGGATTCATATACCTGCCAAACGGTGCATTGAATTCCCCTTGTTGGTTTACGCGAAATAAACCATTATAACAGGTTTTGTTAAGATAAATCATTCGTGATGCTTTTTCAATGTTACTTAGCTGCTGGTATTTCTGCTTATCACGATCTAATTCTCTTATTTTGTAAAAATAGTCTGCTTGATTTTTATGTTTCTTTAAGTCTTCAATAAGTTCGTGTACATGATCACGAATCACAATATAAACATTGATTAATTCTTCGTTTACATCATTAACCACTGCTTTTTGGGGTTGCAGATGGAACAAAACGGCACCGCCCCCCAAAAATGGTTCGTAATAGGTTGAAAACTGATCTGGGAGATGATTGGAAATATCTTGCAATAACTGCCTTTTGCCGCCAACCCACTTTAGGATAGGAGCAACTAATGGATCTTTTGTCATATGATCACCTAGGTATCATTATAACACAAAACCAGCACTAAAAATTAATTCAGTATATTTCTTTCCATTAGCGCAGTAGATATCTGATTAAAGCGTTGTTCATCTACGATCAGCCTTTTGAGTCTTGGATCTTCTATTCGAGTAACAACAAGTTTATCGGGAGCAATTTGGTCAATCAGATTTTTTATCTGCTGGATAGATTGTTCATCATCATTATAACCTTTTAAAATAGTAATCGCCAAGGTAAACACACCAGAATATTGCTTATTAAATGAGGCCATGTTAGAAAGATACTCAGTAAGCGTATAGCTATCAAGAGGCCTTAATATTTTTTGAAAATCATTTTCGGTTATCACTGTTAATTCACCGACAACTTCATCACAGTGGTTAGCAATTTCCTTGTACGTGTCCCTACCAAGTAAGTACCCATTAGACAGCAATCTAACTAATACTCCCTTGCTTTTGATGAAATCAATAATATAACTAATGCTGCTGTTAAGTAGGGCTTCACCTTTTGAATTGATATACACTAAATCAACTTGATTATCCTTAATAATATTGACCAGTCTACTTAAAGAATGATCAATCTCAGCAAACAACTGTTGTCTTTCTAACTTATTAATAGTTCTACCTAAAGGACAAAAAACACAGTCAAAATTACAATACTTTTCTGGAAGTATGTCTATCTCTAGTACTTTGTTACCATCTTCAACATAAATTGGTTCAAAACTAAAATAGCCCATGGCAACCTCCTGAGATAATTCAAGAATTAAACTGCCAAACTTGAAGATGAATCTTGCTTAACCTCTGTTCTAGAAGCTAACAAACAATTGATACCAGCAACAATAATTCCACCACCGATAAAATTGCCAATTGCAGCCACCAGCAAATTATAAACGATATCTTTAGCCGTTAATGGTGCCCCATAGAATAAAGCAGCAAACAGATAGTACATGTTAGCAACAACGTGCTCAGTGCCGCTGATTACAAAAACAGTAATTGCCAGCCATAAAGTAATAAGTTTAGCAATCTCATCTTTACTATTATAAGCAAGGCAAACACCAGTGCACACAATAATATTACAGAATATAGCGCTAGCAAATAACTGACCCAAAGGTATATTTACCTTAGTTAGGGCTTTTTCAGTTACTAATGCAATTACAGATTCATTAAACATTCCCGAAGCTACTGTCAAAAATGCAGCAAAGATTGAACCTAGTAGGTTAGCAAACAATACCAAGCTCAGTATTTGAAAAATTTTCTTAGCTTTCGATTGACCTGCATAAATAGCCGAAGTAATCATGCAATTGCTTGTATATAACTCTGCTTGCATTACAATGATAGCAATAATCCCAACAGGGAAAACTACAGCTCCTAAAAAATCACCTAATCCAGGACTTGTAACACTTGCTGATACTTTTAAGCTGCCAATTGCACCAATTGCAATATATAGTCCTGCTAATATTCCTTGCATTAGTAGCACACTGATACTCTTACTGCTTTTTAACTGCGTTTGATTCAATATATAGTTAGTTAGATTTTTTGGTCCTGAACTACTTTTCATAAGACAATCCTTTCTAAATAAAGACTCAAACTTGTTCACGATTGCTAGCTCAACTTACTATTAGGTAAACTTTGAAAATCACTAAAATAGTATATCTTAATTCTAATGGTAAAGCAATACCAGGGTTTAAGAATGACTACCATCTAAAATGCAATAGCAAATGCAACAGCTAGCCAGAAACCCGTTTTATAAAGCATTTCACAGTTGCGTCCAGCTTCGATAGTTCCTCCTGGAAGAGCTCCAACGGTGTGCGGTAACCCAAGATCTTCCGAGGTAGGTTATTCACCAAGGTCT
>JAAYMV010000041.1 GCA_012521185.1 Bacillota bacterium | reverse complement strand
TTTTACCTAGTTGAATATAAGCGGCTGCTAAAGTAATATCATTAATAATATCATGGCGCTGTTCTCGCAAAGCAATAATCGTATTCTTTTGATTTTCCAACAAAACTTTTTGAAATTCTAATTCTGCAGCGTCTTTCATACCACTTTCAATTCTCCGATAGAGTAATAGAGCCAAAGCTGGCAAAAGAACAACTCCAGTATAAAATACAATTATTAAGAAAGAACCATGTGATTCTTTTTCAAGAAAAAAATTGATATTTCCATATACAAACAAGACTGCTACCATCAGCAGTCCCCAGCTAATAATAAGTGACTCTATATAAGATTTATTAGGCTTTTTGGCCAAATACGCTACCCCTTTCCCTAGTTAATATATTATCTCTAATGAGCACATATATAACCATAGTAAGGGATACTACATGGCCTAACCAACCAAGTAAAATATGATAGAATGGATTATTTAATGATTGCTCCAATGTAATTCCAAATAAATTAAAGAAATAAGTTGCAACAGTAGCTTCACCAATGGTTAAGGTCAAAAGCAAAAAAGCTCTAATAGTTACCGATTTAACCATTGAGAAATTAAAGAAATACATTAATAAAACAATCGAACATACTGACAGTATAATGACATGTAAACCAGTAAGCTGAAATAAATCTCTAACCAACATTGTAATTATTCCAAAAATAAAGGAATATACCGCTAGCTTTTTCACTTCAAAATTCAGCTTTAGTAATCCTAGAATTCCATAATGGGTAACAAAGGTTGCTGGAATGTAAAACAACACTAATTTTAAAAACAAATTCAACTCTCCTCCTTAAGTAAATCTATTTAGTTAACAACTCCTCTGGTACCTCTGGTTGATAACTAAATACTGCACAAGCACCGGCAACACTTGAGAAAGCAATCAAGGAACCTAATACACAAACTAATCTAAGAATTAGCTTTTTCATTCGAATTCCCTTCCTCTCTTCTAATTTTTCCCAGATATTTGGAGATCCCGGAAAACACAGTGAAACCAATAGGTGTTAAGGAGAAGAGTTGAAACCAAAAAGTAAACATTATCATCATGCCAATATCAAAGCGCAATCTAATAAAAACTGCAAAAATAAAACTCATTAAAATCAAAAATGCAAAGATAAACGAAAAGTGCTTTAATCGTTGTCGTTCATTAGGATCAACAATGGGTCGTTTTTCATTGGCCGCTGGAGCATAAATATCTATAATCCGGAGTCCAAAAAATAATCCAATGGCTAAAATTACACTAGCAATACCAGCTTTCCAAAGGGGCTCCAAATTGGCTATCAATAAAGCACTATATTTAGCTAAGTATCCAGAGAGGATCAGAACTACAGATGACAGCAAAAAACAATCTAGTGGACGATCCAGATGGGCTCCACCAGAAAAAAAGCGAAATACACCACCGACCACAGCACCAATCACTATTAAATTAGGAAATCCGACAAGAAAACCAAGAATAACAAAACCTACTAAACTGCCAAAACAATTAATTGCCCAATTTAAGCCATACTCAATAATCGGTCGTTCCTTTTCTGCCAAAACATTATGGGATACTGCCTGGTCAACAAGCCTCTTCACATTTCGCTCAATCATGTTCTACCCTCCCTATATTTATTTAATTTGCTCTATTCCAATAAATTCCTGCACAAATAATCATATAAATACTGAAAGTTTTCGACAATATAAACATTCATGAAAATAGCCCTGTTACCAGGGCTATCGTACATAATGAAAGGACCAATGTGCAGATCCAACTCCACCAATAAATTTAGGTATTAAATGATGCTGATTTTCCAAAGCAGCAGCCAAAGATAACAATGCTAACGGAGTTAGATGATCAAAATAAGCAATATCTTGCTCTTGAGGAACAAAATATCCCAAGCGATATTCAGCTTTAATCAAATTATCAGCAACCTGTTTAGCAAGCTCTAAATACTGGACATTACCTGTTGCCTGCCAAACATCAATTAACCCAAAAATTATCTGAGGATCTTTGGCTGGTGTAACCTGATTAATTTCTTCCGGTTTTTCTGGATTAGCTCCCCAGTTACCTAAGGAAAAAGCCTTAGCCATACCAGACAACATTGACCATAACTTAATCTCTTTTGTTAATGAAAAAGCTCTAGCCCAAGCAGAAAAGAAACAAGGGTCTGCCGGAAATTGTTCAAATACTCGCCCTTTTCGACCGTAATAACCATCACGCTGCAGCACAAACCCAGATAAATCTCTGCCATTAGCCAGCAGTGGTTTTAGCATATTAGTTTCCGGTATATAAGCATATTTTTGATAAGCCAACATACCTGCTAAAACACCTTCTAAATATAAGCGGCCTTGCTCTTCCAACATCTCAGCAACTTCTAATTGCATCAGACCATGCTTCACATAAATTGATACTGCTTGCGAACGAAAAATCATATAACCCTCTAAGGCATCTGGTCCTAATTCTGGACCAAATTGCCGTTGAGCCCGATCGCCAAAACAAGAAAAGAAATTATCATTTGGTCCTGGCTCCATTTGCTTTATCGGCTGAGTATACTGATAAACTCCTAAGTTAGTTTCAGGATGTCTGGCTTTATAATACATATTAGCTAATCGATTACACCACAGCCAAGCACCTTGATCTTGAGTATATTTATAAAGAGCTGCAGCTGCATAAATTAAATCATTGCCCGCACTTAAAAAGGATAGGCCTAGTGTAGCCCGAAATGGCTCTGGATCCACGAAATCTTGAGTCCATAAATCCTCGGTAGGCACCTGCCCGTACTGACCATGGCGAGAGATTTCTAAATGAGCCCAATCATTTACATGAGCATGCCAAAAACCCCGAACAAATTTAGCTGCAGCTTCTGGATTGACTTTAAACATAACCTCATAAAAAGGTAAGATATCCTTTAGCTCGTGAACCAACCCACTAAAACCAACTATCTGTAAGTTATCCAGATTAATCCCCCGATGTCCGCCCCATTGTAATAGACCACCAGGATCTTGCAAAACATTAAAATGATAGGACAGGGTTTCTTCCGCTGCCTCAGAATACTTAGATTCTCCAGTAAAACGACTTAACCCTACTAATGTACGCAATAAATTCTGTTGATTGCCTAAATTCGAAGAAGCGATTTGCTGTTGATGGTCTCGATGACACCATTTCAAATACTCTTTTGTCACAATATTTATCCCATCTGCAAACAAGGGCGGATTATCTAAACGTCCCTCAGCTAATACCCGATCACAAAACTCTTTAACTAATTCTAAATATGAATTCACAATAAAGCCTCCGGATCTGCATATTTGTTAAACATTCTGCAATAAGCAGGAAATAAGCGGAAAATGGTAAAACTATTAACTAATACAATATTAAGGAGATCAGATTTATGTGGCCAAAAAATGCTTCAACTACACACATCATCACATTTGTTGCTGTAACTGTTTCAGCTAGCTTGATTCTTGCATTGCTCCTTTCCAACAAACCAGATATAGCTTTTAGCCTCGTTGGAATCTTAATGGTGTTTCCAATGATGACTGCGATGGCTGTCAATATCTTGCACCATGAGGGGCAAGCAAAAATTATCAAAACTATTTTCCCAGGGATCACCAAGCGATCGGTGATATTTGCTATTTTATATCCTATTGCTTTTCTGACTCTGCTCATTCTAATCGGAGTAGTATCTAGGCTAGCAACAATCAATTTTGAAAACCTAATGGACTTAAAGGATTTAATTATTTTGCCGATTTCCTTAGCGCTAGCCATGCTCGTAGCATTTGGCGAAGAATATGGCTGGCGCGGATTTCTCCTGCCAGCACTGGCTTCAAGGATAGGTAAGTTCAAAGCCACAGCAACCGTTGGTTTAATTTGGGCATTATATCATGCTCCAGCGATTTACCTAATGTCAAACATCCTTGATTCCCAAAACCCAATGCAGATGAGTTTATTACAAGGCGGAATTGTTTTTTGCTTATCCTTTCCTCTTGCCTATTGCTATTTTCTCGGCAAAGGTAGTTTAATTCCAGTACTACTCTTTCGAGCTGTTTGGAACAGCTTTAACGGTATTGTCATTGGCAGTAACCTAGCAGAAGCTAACCGGTTCATCCAAGGCAATCCTTTAATTGTTAATGGTGAAGGCATCTTAGGTCTAGTACTTGGACTAATAGCTATTTATCTATTTTATCGACTCCTTCAAGCTATGGAGAAAAAATCAGAGCAAGCCTAGATGTTTTTTCAGAAATGTAAAACTGCGCCGTCCACTAAATTCGTGGCCGGCGTTTTCTATTTCATCAAATTCAACAGACTCATCTGGCGCGCAGCCAAATATGCTGCTAATCTCTCTTGCCTTAGCCACACTATCTTTAACAAACTCAATCAAGAAAATGTTATCATCACTTCCAGCTTCAATAAATAATGGACGTGGAATTATCAGACCAACTAAATCTTGGTGATCACCAAGGGTTAAAAGATTAGGAATATGATTACAAATACAATGCCCAATCGGTAATATATTCTTTTCAAAGCCGCAAAAATAGCCACTAACAACTACCGCTTTTAAGCGTTCGTCAACACAGCTATGGAAGAAAGCTAAGGTACCGCCGCCTGAAAATCCTACAACCCCTAGATTTTCAATGTCAACAAACGGTAAGTTTGCTAGATAATCAACTAGTCGTAAACTATCTCGTACCCGGTAACCAACAGCTGATTTACCAATCATCATTGCATAGGTTGCCATGTGATGACAGCTAGCTGCCGCTTTAGTTCCAGGTTTTTCCAATCCCGTTTGAGTTCGTTCACCAAAACCAGCAATCTCAGGAGCCACAACACAAAAGCCTTCTTGGCAAAGTCGTGCTGCCCAATCATGTAAAATGCCAATTACACCAGGACCATGACCGTGGTAAGCTAACACAGTAGGAATTTTGCCACTAACACCCTTAGGAATTAGAATATAAACTGGCATGGCTGCATGGGTAGAAGTTTTAATAACTACTTTTTGCTGAATATAATCACCTTGATCAACTTCTTCGATTAGCTGCGATTCAGGATCAACTTTTTCCGTGTCTAAAAAACCAAGCAAATCACTTAACTCTTGGCGAAAATTCTGCTGCCAAACTAGCGCCTCATCTTTGCTTTGAGCCTTAAAGGCGTATTTACGAGGTACCAAGGTTTTCATTTCCGTAACTGGTTGAAATTGCATATTGCTCATAACTTTCCTCCTTTTCAATAATAAAGCCTGACCCTTTAAGGATCAGGCTTTTGTTCTCAATTATCTTTGCACCCGTCCAGATGCATCACCTTGAACAAGGGTCATTACTTCATCAACTGACATCATGTTGTAGTCGCCTTTGATAGTATGTTTAAGAGCAGAAGCAGCTACACCGAATTCTAAAGCATCTTTAATGTTCATGCCATCAAGTAGACCGTGAATTACACCAGATGCAAAGGAGTCGCCGCCACCTACACGGTCAACAATTGGTTTTAAGTCATAAATAGTGGAACGATAGAATTCTTTACCGTCATAGCAGCAGGCTGACCAACCATTGTCAGAAGCAGAACGGCTTTCTCTTAAAGAAGAAACAACATATTTGAAGTTGAATTTATCCATCATTTGCTTAAAGATATCTTCATATCCTTGAAGATCGATTTTACCAGCAGTTACATCACTCTTACCTGGTTTAAATCCTAAGCAAAGATCGGCATCTTCTTCATTACCGATACAAACGTCAACATATTGCATTAAGTTAGTCATAACTTCGCGAGCTCTTTCTGGAGACCAGAGTTTAGCACGATAGTTTAAGTCAACACTAACTGTAACACCATGTTTTTTAGCAGCTTTTAAAGCAGCTTCAGTTAATTCAGCAGCTTTCTCGCTAATTGCTGGTGTGATTCCACTCCAGTGGAACCAAGAAGCACCTTCGAAAATTTTATCAAAGTCAAATTCGGAAGGATCAGCTTCAGCAATTGCAGAGTTAGCTCTGTCATAAACTACTTTAGAAGGTCTAACAGAAGCACCAGTTTCAGAGAAGTAAATACCAACACGGTCGCCGCCGCGTACTATGTAGTCTGTATTTACCCCGAAACGACGCAAGCTGTTAACAGCTGCTTGACCAATTTCATGATTAGGTAGTTTTGTTACATAATAAGCATCATGACCGTAGTTCGCTAATGATACAGCCACGTTTGCTTCTCCACCACCATATACAACTTCAAAAGTGTCAGCTTGTACAAATCTGAGGTTTCCTGGTGGGGATAATCTTAACATGATTTCTCCCATTGTTACAACTTTCTTTTTGGACATTTGTTACCATCCTCCTAAAATTATTTTTTGTTTTTTGTAATGATATCTGGTACTTTTAGTTTTGCTTATTTTATCCCATATAGAATTTTTTTTAAACTAAACAACTTACCAAGATTATCTATTCTTTACTTTATCCTATTATCCTGCAAAAATCAATGAACAACGCCAAGTTTCCTTGGCGCTGCCTTAAATTTTTAAAGTTTTTTCAGTTTCTCTTTGATTACGTTGATTTTACCCCCAGCTAAAATCATTGTCAATTCTTTTTCTGACAGATTACTGTTCATTTGGTATTCCTGATTTTTTGTCACATTTTTTACGATGATTGGGTCACCAGCCTGTAATTGTTCTCTGATATTTTCAATTACAAGCTCATCAAACTCAGATATCTGTTCATAATCTGCTGGGTTAACAAAGGTAAGTGGAACAATACCTGAGTTAATTAAGTTAGAACGATGTATCCGAGCAAAGCTCTTAGTCAATACCGCTTTGACTCCTAACTGTAATGGAGCTAAAGCAGCATGTTCTCGACTGGAACCCTGACCATAGTTTTCACCGCCAACAATAATTCCGCCATTGTGTTCTTTAGCCCTTGCTGGAAATTCTGGATTACATGGTGTTAAGCAGAACTCAGCTAAATAAGGAACATTAGAACGATAGGGCAATAACTTAGCATTGGACGGCATAATATGATCCGTTGTAATGTTGTCTTCTACCTTAATCAATACTTTACCGCTAATTTGACCACCTAAAGGTACATTTTGTGGGAATGGCTTAATGTTTGGCCCCCGAATTACTTCTACATCTGTACCTGCAGGTGCTGGCGGGATAATCATATTATCATCAGCTAAAAACTGCTCTGGCATCTTAACATCTAAATCAAGAGAAAGGGTTCTTGGATCTGTTAATTTACCAGTCAAGGCAGTAATAGCTGCTGTTTCTGGACTGACCAAGTATACTTCTGCTGAATCAGTCCCACAACGACCTTTAAAGTTGCGGTTAAAAGTTCTTACTGAGACAGCATCAGTTGCTGGCGCTTGACCCATCCCAATACATGGTCCGCAACCTGCTTCTAAAATTCTAGCTCCAGCAGCAATCAAATCTGCCAACCCACCATTTAGTGCTAGCATATTTAACACCTGTTTGGAACCAGGAGAAATAACTAAACTCACATCAGGGTGGACTGTTTTTCCTTTTAAGATTTGAGCTACTTTCATTAAGTCTTGATATGAACTATTAGTACAGCTGCCGATAGCTACTTGATCAACTTTTATATTTTGCACATCTGCAACTTCCACTACGTTATCAGGACTATGGGGTCTAGCTGTTAAAGGTTCTAATTTACTTAAATCTATCTCGATTACTTGGTCGTATTTAGCATCTGGATCTGGTAATAATTCTGTCCAGACTTCTTCCCGACCTTGAGCTTTTAAAAATTCTTTAGTTACATTATCGCTTGGGAAAATGGAGGTTGTTGCCCCTAATTCTGCACCCATATTAGTAATCGTAGCTCTTTCTGGTACGGTTAAATATTGAATTCCATCACCGGTATATTCAATAATTTTGCCTACACCGCCTTTAACTGTTAACAGGCGCAAGACTTCTAAAATAACATCTTTGGCCGCTACGAAAGGACGCAGTTTTCCAGTTAAACGAATGTTTACTACTTGCGGCATAGTTATATAATAAGGTTCACCAGCCATAGCTGCCGCTACGTCTAAGCCACCTGCACCAATGGCCAGCATACCGATACCGCCGCCAGTTGGTGTATGACTGTCTGAGCCAAGTAAAGTCTGGCCTGGTACACCAAAACGTTCTAGATGAACCTGATGGCAAATTCCATTACCAGGTCTAGAAAAATAAACACCATGTTTACTTGCTACAGTTTGAATATATTTATGGTCGTCAGCGTTTTCAAAGCCTTCTTGCAGCATGTTATGATCTATATAAGCAACAGAAAGCTTAGTTTTCACCTGATCAATTTCCATCGCTTCCAGTTGCAGATAGGCCATTGTTCCAGTTGAATCCTGAGTTAGGGTTTGATCGATGCGCAGCCCTATTTCTGAACCCGCTTCCATGACACCCTCAACTAAGTGCTCTTTGATGATCTTTTGGGTTAAACTTAATCCCACACACTCCACTCCTCTCACTAACTAATCTCTATTTAAAACGGCTTTTAAATATGTTCACCATTAGTTAGTGATTCACCTTCTTAATTCCTGCTAACTTCATTAATCTAACAGATGATTAACTTTTAGCTAATTCCCTGATAACTATCTCCATCGACAAGCACTAAGGCAGCTAATGGCGGAACAAAAACTTCTGAACTTTTTATCACGCTGATTTGCTCAAGTCCAGCTTGTTCCTGATCTACTACCGTTACCCAATGTGCACCAGGTAAGTTCCTAACTAACTGAGCTTGCCGATTAGCATTAAATATTACTACAATCTTTTTCCAGGGATCTTCTGCCGCATCACTGAGCTGATAGCCAAGCATATGTCCAGCTGGCATCGGCAAAAAACGCAAACACTTTTGGATTTCTTCAGCTGTTCGCAGCCGAAAAGCCCGATGCGCCTTCCGCAAGCGAATTAATCCTTGATAATATTTAAAAACATCCAAATAACGAACTTTACGTGACCAATCAATTTGATTAACCCAATCCGGTGATCGATAGCTATTAGAATCTCCCTGTTTCGTTCGAAGAAATTCTATTCCAGAGTGGAGGAAGGGAATGCCTTGAGAGGTTAGGATAATAGCTCCTGCTAATTTATGCATGTAAATTAAATCAGCAACACTATCTTTCGGATTAGTTACTATCAACTTATCCCATAAAGTTAGATTATCATGAGCTGAAACATAATTAATAGATTTACTTGGTTCTGCCGCCCAAGGAAAATGAGAATATAATACTTGATCATAATCAACCTGATCATGGGCCGTAGCCCCTACTATCCCGCACTTCACGCTTTCTTCCATACCAGTTGCCCCATTAATGAATCCTGGCTGTTCCGCAAAAAAGACATGACCTTTAATAGCATCACGCACATCATCATTAAATACGCCAGTACCAGGCATTTGATTAATATTACCTTTTAAAGCTTTTTTATGATCTGGTAAAGGAGAATGACCTCCAGTCCAACCTTCACCATACATTAAAATAGTTGGGTCAACAGCATTTAAAGCTTGTCGAATTTCGTTAATGGTCAGGATATCTATTAATGCCATTAAATCAAAGCGAAAACCATCAATTTTATATTCCGTCGCCCAATAAACTAGCGAATCAATAATCATTTTTCGCACCATACTTCGCTCGCTAGCTAATTCATTACCACAGCCTGAACCATTAGTAAAGTTACCATGGGAATCTTGTCGGTAATAATAACCAGGTACGATCTTATTTAGATGGGAATTCTCTGTCAAATAGGTATGGTTATAAACCACATCCATTATAACTCGAAAATTATTCTCCTTTAAACATTTAATCATCTGCTTAAATTCTTTTATTCGAACAACTCCATGGTATGGGTCGGTAGCATAGGAACCTTCTGGAATATTATAATTCTGAGGATCATATCCCCAATTATATTCCGCGGTAGTTAGTTTACTTTCATCAATCGTAAAAAAATCGAAGCACGGCATCAATTGCACATGGGTGATTCCTAATTCCTTTAAATGAGCCAATCCAGTACAAACATTTTTGTATTTAGTATTTTCCTCTGTTAAGCCAAGATATTTTCCCCGATTAACTACACCGGAATTATTAGCGATGGTAAAGTCACGAATACTTAACTCATATATGATGGTATCAACAAAATGGTCTAATCTTGGTCGAGGCAGCTGTTCCCAACCTTCAGGATTGGTTTGGGACAAATCGATCACCATACCCCGCTGACCATTAACACCGCAAGCCTTAGCATAAGGATCCACTGCCTCATGGGTTACACCATTATTGGTTACTAGGTAATTATAATAAACTCCATGCAGATCTCCGGGTATTTGAATCGCCCAAGTGCCCTGTTGGCTAGCTGTCATTGGATAAATTTTCCCATCACTATCATTGCCAGTCGGGTACAATACCAATGATACCGACTCTGCAGTAGGTGCCCACAAGCGAAAACTGCTATGAGATTTTTGATAAGTAACACCGAGATCATTACCGGAATAATAATATTGCTCTAAATAATTTTCAGGCATCGGGGCATCCTTCCTTTCCTGGATAGTTTGGCTTAAAGTTGTCCATAATAAAACAACCATTCACCGTTAAAAAACGGTAAATGGTTGTAATTACTAGCTTTACAGGGGCAAATACTCTTTTAAAGTAACAGAACGTTTTATAATTTCCCGTCCTTCAGCTAAACTGCTAATTTCCCCCATTGCCATCAATTGAACTAACATATTACCCATAGCCGTAGCTTCAATTGGACCGGTGACTACTTTCTTACCGGTGCTGTTAGCAGTAAACTGACAGAGAATTTCTGCTTGAATTCCACCACCTACCATGTGAATAGTATCAACAGTGGTATCAATCATTACTTCAAGCATATCTAATGTTCTTTTATAGCTAGATGCTAAGCTCTCATAAACACAACGAGCAATTTCTCCATAAGTTTCTGGTATTGCTTGGTTAGTTCGTTTGCAAAATTCTTTAATTGCAGTAGGCATATCAGCTGGATTTAAAAAGCTAGGATCATCAGGATCAATCCGGCTCGCAAAGCTTGTATTAGTGGCTGCCTCACTAATTTGATCATAGGATAAGTTCAATCCTTGCCGATCCCAACTCCGCTTACATTCTTGAATTAACCACAATCCACTAATATTTTTCAAAAAGCGAATAGTTTTACCGACACCACATTCATTTGTAAAATTAGCCCGTCTGGAAGCCTCAGTAATTACTGGCTCTGTTAACTCCATGCCTAATAATGACCAAGTCCCGCTACTAATATAAATACTATTCTCTGTTGACAAAGGTGTAGCTGCTACTGCTGAAGCAGTATCATGACTACCCACTGCAACTACTGGTAAACTATAATCAATGCCAAATTCAACTTTCAAATCATCAGTCAACTCGCCAATGATCTCTCCAGGGAAAATCAACGGTTGCATAATCTCTCTTGGTAGATTAAGTTTAGTAAATAATTCATCAGCCCAGGCTGTTGTTGTAGGATTAAATAACTGCGAAGTAGAACTATTTGTGTATTCATTAAATTTCTTGCCCGTTAAGAAGAAATTCAATAAATCCGGCATAAACAGCAATGATTTAGCATTCTCTAAAATCCAAGGACGATACAAAAGATCGGCATAGAGCTGAACTAAAGTATTAATCTGCATAAATTGAATTCCGGTAAGCTGATAAATAGTTTCTGCTGATACTTGAGCGAAAATTTCGTCTAATAATCCATCTGTGCGGCTATCTCGATAGTGATAAGGGTTAGTCAACAAATTGTCCTCTTTATCTAACAAACCATAATCCACACCCCAAGTATCAATAGCTAAGCAAGCTAGATTATTATCAGTTGCTTGGATAGCTTTTCTCAGACCGGTTTTTATTTCTTCAAATAAACCAAGAGTGTTCCAATAGAGACTGCCCTGAATATTAATCGCTCCGTTAGGAAACTTATGTACTTCCTCTAACTCTAGTTTAGTACCGTTATACTTCCCAAGAATTGCCCTACCATTTGAAGCTCCTAAGTCGAATGCTAACAAATTCAATTTTTTAGCCATTTCCTACCTCCGCTCCATCCCAATGTCACAAGTAACTTCGACTTTTATTTTGAAAATTCCTCCTAAAACAATGCACCTACGCCAAGCATAGGTGCATCAAAATACTGCTATTTACGTTTTAGTCGAATAACATTCCAAGAAAGAGCAGGTAAAATTGATCTTGCTATATTACCAACAATAGCTGTCTTACCATTATGATGCGGTACCACATTATTCGGATGCTCTTTAGTATTCGTTGCTTTACAATCTGTATGTTCTAAAACAATATGTTCCAACAATACAAAGTCCGAAAAACCACGTAAATCTGTTTCTAATTCTAATTGTTTATCTAAGCTACGATTAACTGCAAAAATAGTTACATGATCTTCATCATTTTTCACAGCAATCGCTTCTAAATAAGGAACATCAGAAAAGCGTTTACTATCGTATTTAGGTGATTGAATTAGTGGTTGTAACACTGTTCCTCTACCAAACTGAGAAGCATGTAAATATGGATAATAAATCGTTTGTTTCCAAGCAGGCCCCATATTTTCAGTCATAATTGGAGCAATAACATTCACTAATTGTGCCTGACAAGCAATTTTAACTCGGTGGCAATGTTTTAATAAGCTAATTAGTAATGTTCCAACTACCAAAGCATCTTCATGGGTATAAACATCTTCTAATTGTGGCGGGGCAACTTGCCAAGGCTCTAGTTCACGATCTTGCGCATGGGAATGGAACCAAACATTCCACTCATCAAAAGATAGGTTGATTGTCTTATTACTGCGTTTCTTTGCTTTAACATAATCGGCGGTGGCAATTACTGTTTTTATAAATTGATCCATATCTAGGGAGCTAGCTAAGAAATTTGGCGTATCATTATCAGGGTTGCCGTAATAAGTATGCAATGATATGTAGTCAACATAATCATATGTGTGTTCCAAAACAGTCGCTTCCCATTCTGGGAATGTACGCATTCCACTATTAGAACTGCCACAGGCTACTAACTCAATTGTTGGATCAACCCATTTCATTACTTTAGCGGTTTCTAAAGCGATTCTACCATATTCATGGGCTGTTTTATGACCTATTTGCCAAGGTCCATCCATTTCATTGCCTAAACACCAGACTTTGATTTTATGAGGTTCTTCGTATCCATGAGAGCGGCGCAAATCACTCCAATAAGTACCAGACGGATGGTTACAATATTCAACTAAAGTTCGAGCTGCATCAATTCCTCTTGTCCCCAAGTTTACGGCCATCATCGCTTCCGCGTTAGCTTTCTTAGTCCAATCCATAAACTCATTAACGCCTACTTCATTGGTTTCAATAGTGCGCCAAGCCAGTTCTAATCTTCTTGGTCTTTCTTCCCGAGGCCCTATGCCATCTTCCCAATTATAACCAGATAAAAAGTTGCCTCCAGGATAGCGTACAATTGGAACTTGCAATTCTTTTACTAATTCCAAAACATCTTGGCGAAAACCATCTTCATCGGCGGTCGGATGTCCTGGCTCATAAATGCCGCCATAAACAGCACGCCCCAAGTGTTCGATAAATGAACCAAAAATCCGCTTATCTACTTCACCTACTTGGAAATCCTTTTCCAGAATCATTTTAGCTTTCACAGACAACCACCTCGACTTATCACATTTTTTGCCTCACCCATATATTCCGTAAAGGTTTACATTTTCCTGCTAATCCGTGAATTTTTTTCCATTAATATGAAAAACCCTTGAGCAAAGCAGCTCAAGGGTGTAAAGTGACTTACTTGAATGGATTGAATTCTTTGAGATCTTCTACATTGTATGGTTCAGTTGCGACTGCCCATTCAACGCCGATATCCGAAAGTAATTTTCGTTCAGCAAATGCTTGATCCAAGTACTTAACAATGTCAGCAACTTCAGTACGTAAATCACCTTTTTCGTCTAAGAATTCTTTCACGTACTGGGTGGGGATTTCTCTAACTTTCTTAGCAGATAACCACATGCCGTTAACAGCTACTTGGAAACTACGAGTATTATCTAATGTACACATTAATTCTTTTAATTCACCTTTGTGCACCTTAGCAGGAACTCGCATTACTTCTAACCAAGGATCAGAGTCTCCACCATCAAATTCTTCTACCCGACCATCAGCATAAGTAATTTTTGTTTCTTGCTTCATATTCCAAGTAGCAGTTGCTTTAGTACCAATAATCTCCATAATTGGACCATAGTTAATGTCAGAGCAGTGAGTTACATAGAAGTAAATTTTAACACCATTGACAGTTTCAATTTCTAAAACTGAAGTATCATCTGATTGAATATAGGTGTGTCCGCGATATAACTCAGCACGTACCGTTTTTAAATTAGCACTTTTTTCTTGTTCTTCACCAGCTAAGAAAATCATATTTTGCAAATAATGTGCTAAAGCATTATGCACTGGACCATCTAAAACTAAGCGGCCATCATGAATTAGCTTACCAGCCCAAGCATTCCGCGTATAATAAGATTTGAGACGTGGCCAGTATCCTTTAACAGCAATATTTTGTAACTCGCCAAATTCGCCAGCTAAAATCATTTCTTTTAGACGCCGAATTGTTGGAGAGTGCATAAACTGGAAACCAACTGAACAAAACTGTCCAGTTTCTTTTTCTACTTCTCTTAAAGAATCAAATTCATCAATAGTTGGCACAGGAGGTTTCTCCATAATAACATTATAACCTTGTTTCATAGCAGCAGCTGCTAATTCTGCGTGACTGTGAATAGAAGTTGGTAAGCAAATAATATCTACTTTGTCCTTACCATCAACTAATAATTGTTCATAGGTATCCCAAATAATAAGACCTTCTTTTTTGAATTGTTCTACAGCTTCTGCATTTTTAACTTGATCGGTTACTACAATACCAACTAATTTACCTTCGCCAGTTTCCTCTAACTGTTTGACTTTACGATAGTGAGACTTAGCAAAGTTGCGCACTCCGACAATGGCAAAACGTACTGACATGAATAATCCACTCCTTATGTATTATTTTTCTTTACTTACTAATTGCGATTCTTTTTTGTAATTCCTGATAAAATATGTCTTCATCTACTGGTAAATCTACCCATGAATCAGTCCAAGCCGATAAATGCATGGCATTTGATAATTCTAAGCCATGGATTCCTTCCACACCAGGAGCCAACAGTTCTGTACCTTCACGAATAGCACTAACCCAGTTAGCAATAATTCCTTGATGTTCTGGATTACGTCCAGTAACCGGCACATGACATTTCCAGACCTCAGGACTGCCGAATCCGCCTCGATATTCAGCATTAAATTGCCGCTCAGGAACTCTTAATCGCCAAAAAGACAATTGATCGTCTTCCACAACTATTTTACCACGATCACCAGAAATTTCAAATCTGTTTGTACCAGGTGCTTCGCCAGTAGAAGTTATAAAAATCCCTGTTGCTCCATTTTCATACTCTACAAAGGCTGTTACATCATCTTCTACTTCTATATCATGATACTTGCCAAAATAACAAAAAGCTCGAACTCTTTTTGGCATACCACAAATCCACTGCCATAAATCTAGTTGGTGAGGAGCTTGATTAAGTAAAACTCCACCACCTTCCTCTGCCCATGTTGCCCGCCAGCCACCGGAATCATAGTAGCTTTGAGAGCGATACCAATTAGTAATAATCCAATTAGTACGTTTTATTTCTCCTAATTCGCCTGATTGAATTAAATCGCGCAATTTTTGATATAAGGGATTGGTTCGCTGATTATACATCATACTAAAGACTTTACCACTTTTAACAGCAACTTCATTCATTTCGCGAACATGTTTAGTATAAACACCAGCTGGCTTTTCTACTAACACATGTAATCCGGCCTGAAAGGCCTTAATGGCTAAAACAGGATGAGCATAATGCGGTGTTGCAATAATTACAGCATCAACACAATTAGCATTAATTAGCTGCTCAATGTTTTCAAAAACCAACAAGTCTTCACCAAAGTTTTCTATAGCAAATTTTAATCGTTCTGGATTTAGATCACAAACTGCTGCTAACTTTGCACCCGGAACTTGATTAGTTGCTAAAATTCGCGAGTGCAATGTACCAATATTCCCAACCCCAATAACACCAACTCGTACCAAATCCATTTTGGCCAGCCTCCTAAAGTCGATTTCTTAATCCATAGTTTATCAGATTCTGATAACTTATGGCCAAACTTTCAAAAGGATCTCTTTGACAAATATCCTGTTCTACAGCAGCATATTCCACACCTGCATCTTGACAAGCTTCTATAATTGCTGACCACTCTAAATTGCCTTCACCAACTTCAGTCATAATTGATTGGTTCTCCGAACCGCCACCCATATCCTTAAAATGAACAACTTTCATACGCTGGGCTACTTTTTTGATCCAAGTAACTGGATTTCCACCACCAGCTTGGACCCAATAAGTATCAAGTTCAAAATGAAATGCCTCCGGATCACTTTCTGCTAACAATATGTCTAAACCGGTTACTCCATCAAACTTAGCAAATTCAAAGGCATGATTATGATAAATAAATTGCAAGCCATGCTCTAAAAACCTTTTACCTAATTCGCTAGCCTCTTGGGCAAAGCGCTGATACCCTTCCCTACCGCCACGATATTCAGCTGGCATAGAACCTAAACCTACATATTTACACTGTAGAATGCGGTGCTCTTCTACGATCTTAGCAAAGTCATTAATCATTCGATCCCAGGAAATATGTGTAGCACAAACAGTCAACTCTTCTTGGTCTAAGATCGCCTTTAACTGATGAACATCAATAGGACCAAGGCCTGAAACCTGTACAGCAGAATAACCAATTTGTTTGATCTTATGTAATCCATCAGCAATTTGTTGTGGAGTCTGCATCTGTTCCCGCACCGTATACAATTGGGCTGCAATAATCGGTTTACTCATAGATCACACCCCTTTGAAGTTATTCTTAAAGAAATAGCCAAGGCAAAAACCTTGGCTATTAATTAAGCTTCTTGTTGATCAAGATCCTTCATTAACTCTAAATAAGGTGGAACATATACTTTGTTATCTCTTACTACACAACCAGTTAGACGAGCATTACCTTTTAAGTCTGAGCATTTACTACAAGTAATACATACTTTATTGCGCTGCATTTGACCTTGCTTAATAATATCATTAGCTAAGTCTGGATAAGCAAAAGCCGCTCTACCAAAACCAATAACTTTCGCCCAGTTTTCCTTAACAATTCCGGCACCTACTTGTGCAGCAAATTGTCTTAACCAGCTATATCCTGTACCAACTACCACCATATCTGGCACAGCTTGCTGAATTTCTTTCACCAGGCTGAGTAAGCGATGTACGCCAATTAATGGGTGCTCAGGTGGAGTATAGCCAAAGCGTGATGGTTGGTCATACGGACGTGACATATGTGGATCTAGATATGGTGTGCTGCCTGAAATATTTATCATTTTCATTCCCATATCATATAATTCTTTCACTAAACGCTTTGGTTCTGTTAAATCTGGATTACCATTTTCATCACAACCCCAACCATATGGATATTTAATTCCATCCCAGGAGTTTAAGCGCATGGTAATATCAATGTCAATATTTGCAGCTTTAATTTTGTTAATTACATTTTTTAAGAAACGAGTTCTGTTTTCATAACTTCCACCATACATGCCTGGACGGTTGTGCGCACCTAATAATTCACTTAATAAGTAACGATGGCAATGTTTAATATCGACAGCATCAAATCCTGCTTGTTTAGCAAGCCTTGCTGCGGCCACAAAATCATCTTCTAATGCTTGTAACTCTTCATCAGTAATTACTGGTTTATTAGGATCTACTTTACTGCGACGATCAATTTCTTCTTCATGAACGGCAATAATTTTATGCTTACCATAACGACCAGCGAAAGTTAGTTGAATTACTAAGTAAGGATCCACGCCATTGTTTTCAATACCAGCTTTGCGAGTTGCTTCCACTAACTTAGCAAAGTTATCAACAGTGTTTTCGTTTATCCATAACTGGGTGTCAATGCCTCGTGCTAATTCACTAACAGCAACAGCTTCAAACCAAATTAAACCAGCACCGCCCCGGGCAAATCTTTCATAACGACGAAATGTTAGTTCACCTGGCGAACCATCTGGCAAAGCATCACAGCCTTCCATTGGTTGAATCGCAATGCGATTTGGTAAATCTCTTTTTCCAACATTGATTGGCTCTCCTAAAATGCTGACATCTTCCTCAATTGGCAAGTCTAAATCAAAACGTTGCAAATCAGCTTTTAGGTCATCCAAACTTTTGTAATCAAATTTTAATTTTTCCACAGCCACCATACCTTTCTTTCTTATATTTCTTGGAACGGATTAAATACAGTTAAATCTTCCACGTCAACCTCCCTAGTAGACGCAGTCCAAGGAAGATCTAACTCAGATAACAGCTTACGTTGGGCAAAAGCTTGGTCTAGCAAATTATCAATATCTTTAACTACAAATCTTGATTCTGTTGGATGCTCACTTACATATTCCTCGGGAATTGGTCGAATTTTTTCTGAAGATAAATAAGCACCATTAATAGCCACGACAAAACTACGAGAATTCTCTAACGAAGAATATGGTTTTTCCAGTTCTCCAAGATGGACCTGGGCAGCTACCCGCATAACTTCTACCCAAGGATCTATTCCACCATTGCCAAATTTGATTTCTTCTCCATCGTCTAGTTGGACAATAGTTGTTTCATTAAATTTCCAAATTGCCTTACCTTTAGTACCTACTATTTCCATATAAGGATCGACTCTGTTTTGTGAACAATGGGTGACATAGAAGTAAATTTTTGTACCATCAACAGTTTCTCCAAGCAGACAAGAAGTATCATCAGATTGAATATAAGGGTTAGCCCGGTATAACTCAGCCCTAACAGTTTTTAATTTGCCACTGTCCTGCGGCTGACTAGAAGATAAATAAAGCATATTGTTTAAAAAATGAGCTAAAGCATTATGCATTGGTCCGTCTAATAATACATATCCGTCTTTAATTACTCGACCAGCCCATGGATTTCGCTGATAATACTGCTTATCGCGAGGCCAATAGCCTTTACAAGATATTTCGATAATCGAACCAAGTTTTCCTTGAACAATTAAGTTCTTAAGTTGTCGAATGGAATTAGAATGAATAAATTGAAAACCAAGGGAACAAAAACGCTTGGTTTCCTGTTCTACTCTGATTAACTCATCGACTTGTTGTACTGTTGGAACAGGTGGTTTCTCTAAAACAACATTAAATCCGGCTTTCATGCATTTGGCAGCTAACTCAGAATGGGTGTGAATCGAAGTTGGCAAAGTAATAATATCTACTAAGCCTTGGCCTGCTACTAATAGTTCATCTAATGAACTATAAATCCTGACACCCTCTTGTTTAAGCTGTTCAAACAATGGATCTTCGATTTGTTGATTGCGAACAACTACACCGGCTAAGTCTGCTAAACCCTCATTGACCAACACTTTTATTCTTTTAATATGTTGGGCAGCAAAATTGCGCACACCAACCACAGCAAATCTTACTTTCCTCATCCTCAACCACCTTTCCTCCAAAAAAATAACTGCTCAACCTTATTATAGTATAGCTCAATAGCAAGGAAAAATCGAGTTATCAAACTCGATTAATTCCCTTCTTGCTCCAGCAAATAAGCGTGGATTGCACTAGCAGCCTTTCTGCCGGCACCCATAGCCTGGATAACAGTAGCTGCACCAGTAACAATATCCCCAGCAGCAAAAACACCAGGAATACTAGTCATTAAATTTTCGTCATTAACTTTAATATAACCTCTTTCTGTTAAAGCAAGTCCTTCAGTACCCCGTAATAATACAGGATTTGGGCCTTGCCCAATAGCAACAATGACTGTATCAGCACTTAGATCTATATATTCATTAGGCACTGGAACCGGATTTCTTCTACCAGATTGATCAGGTTCACCTAAAGTCATTCTTTGACAACGTAAGACTTTAACCGTATTAGATTCATCGCCAATCATTTCTACCGGATTAGTTAATAAGGAAAAGAGAATCCCCTCTTCTTCTGCATTTTCGATTTCTTCTAAACGGGCCGGCATTTCTTGGCGGGAACGACGGTAAACAATCCGTACTTCCTCAGCGCCCAGCCGTTTAGCTGTTCTAGCAGCGTCCATTGCAACGTTTCCTGCACCAACTACTGCTACTTTTTGTCCAACTTTAATTGGAGTATCATATTCTGGTAAGTAAGCCTTCATTAAATTGACCCGAGTTAAAAACTCATTCGCTGAATAAACTCCATTTAAGTTTTCTCCTGGAATATTTAAAAAGTTAGGTAAACCCGCTCCGGTACCAATAAAGATTGCAGAATATCCTGCTTCAAATAAATCATCTAAAGTAAGAGTTTGTCCAATTAAGTGATTAGTAACAATTTCCACACCTAATTCACTAATAGCATCAATTTCATGCTGGACTATGTCTTTTGGCAAACGAAACTCTGGAATTCCATAACGTAAAACACCACCAGCAGCATGTAAGGATTCAAAAACAGTTACCTGATACCCAAATTGAGCTAAATCTGCCGCTGCAGCCAAACCGGCAGGTCCAGAACCAATAACCGCTACTTTCTTATCTAAGGATTGAGCCGGCGTAAGCACTGGTTCTTGTCCTACTTCCCGAGCATAGTCAGCTACAAAGCGTTCTAAATTTCCAATAGCAATCGGGTCTCCTTTAATCCCCACAACGCAACGACCTTCACATTGGTTTTCTTGCGGACAAACACGACCACAAATTGCCGGCAAACTGTTTTGCTCTTTAATCTTAGCTAAAGCAGGGATTGGATTACCTTCAGCCAATAACTTTAAAAATCCTGGAATATCAATATGCACCGGACAGCCTTCTACACATAAGGGTCGTTTACATTGTAAACAGCGGTTTGCTTCAGCGATTGCTTGTTCTAATGTATAACCTAAGGCAACTTCGGCAAAATTTTGTGCACGCTCTTCAGCTGCTTGTTTCGGCATAGCTTGTCTCATCTTCCCACCCCAATTCGACATTGATGTAATGCTGCTTGTTCCTGGTCGCGATAGAAGTTTTGGCGGCTAAGCAATTCTGCAAAATTTACTTGATGAGCATCAAAAACTGGACCATCCACGCAGGCGAATTTAGTTTTTTCGCCAATGGTTACTCGGCATCCGCCACACATGCCTGTGCCATCGACCATTAAAGCGTTTAGGCTAACTTGGGTCGGAACAGCAAACTCTTTGGTGATTTTGGCAACAGCAGCCATCATCGGTAATGGACCAATGGCTACCACTAAATCAATTTCCTGCTCCTGCAAAACTTGACTTAAAACATCAGTAACAAAACCATGATGACCAAAACTACCATCATCAGTACAATAATGAATTTGGTTACTAACAGCTTCCATTTCCTCAGTCATAATTAACATCTCTTGACTGCGAGCACCGATAATACTAATAATATGATTTCCCGCTGCTTTAAGAATACGAGTTATTGGATACATTGGTGCAACACCTAATCCACCGGCTACACATAAAACCTTACCTACTTTTTCTATTGGCATTGCCAAACCTAAAGGTCCTAAAACATCAAGAAAAGAATCACCTTGGTTTAACTGATTAATTTCTTGGGTGCTTTTACCTATACCATGACATACAAGGGTAATAGTACCTTGGTCACGATTATAATCAGCAATTGTTAATGGGATCCGCTCTCCATTTTCTTTATGACGAACAATTACAAACTGACCTGGCTCTGCTTTTTTAGCGATTAAAGGGGCTTCGATTACAAATAGGCAGATCCCTTTGGCTAAAATTCTCTTCTCGACAATTCTCACAGCTTCAACCTCCGATAATTTATAATTGAGTTACTCATTTTTTGGTATATGTCCTGTATTGTATCATATATAGATCAGGATCGCTATTAAAATTCTGTTATTTTATCACTTGGTACTAAATTCACAAAGTCGTTAGCGAGCAGGATAAAAATGGAAGATGACGAAAAGTAATCTACTAAAATTCAGCATTATAATAGGAAAGGAAGTGGATTAATGTCCATTATTGAGCCTAATTCCGTAATTCTTTTTCAAGGTGACAGCATCACTGATTGTGGCAGGGATTACAGACAGCCCAACTCTCTAGGTACTGGCTACCCGTTAATCATTGCCAGTTTGTACCCAGCACTTTACCCCAACCACAACCTTAAATTTATTAATCGTGGTATTAGTGGAAACCGAACTAAAGATTTATTAGCACGCTGGGAAGAGGATTGCTTAAAACTTCAACCAGATGTGATTTCCATTCTAATTGGAATTAATGATGTCTGGCGTCGTTATGATCAAAATGACCCTACTTCCCTAGAACAGTTTACCGATAATTATCGTAGACTTTTATCAATGACCAGAGAAAATACTTCGGCAAAACTGATTATTATGGAACCTTTTGTTTTGCATGTACCTGAAGATCGAACAACTTGGAGAGAAGACCTAGATCCAAAAAGAACGGCTGTTAAAGAATTAGCCGAAGAATTCCAGGCTATTTTCATACCATTAGACAGTATTTTTCATGACGCCACTAAGAGCCAACCAGCTGCCTACTGGTGTCCAGATGGCGTTCATCCTGCACCTAGCGGTCATGGATTAATCGCTAAAGTTTGGTTAGAAACTATTAAAGCACTATAAAATTTGAAAAAAGC
>JAAYMV010000040.1 GCA_012521185.1 Bacillota bacterium | reverse complement strand
GGATACCAGCAAACATAGTACCACCACTAATAAAAGTTGTTTTCTAACCATCCAACACCCTCCTAATCAATTATTTAGTTCGATAGATTACAGCGTCTTCATCACCATAAAATTCTGGAAACGATGTCACCGCGTCTGCGTAATCTTCTCCATGTTTATCTCGAAATTCTTTCCAATCATTATGCATCTGCTCATAAACATACTTGAAGAGCTCATCCACCCTTACTATACCATCTGGATTCTTATTAGCAAGGTAATCTATTCCTTCAGCTAGATAATAAGTGAACACACTATGTTCGAATTTTATATCACCAAATGATGGTTGATCCGGTTTTGCTGAAACTAGCACTGTAAAACCTGGTTCTGCTAAAGCATAAGGCTGCACCCTAGTGGCCTTCTCATTCATAAAAGTCCCTGAATAATTAGCATCTAATATTACTATGATTCGTTGTCCTTTATAATTTTTTTGCTTTTTAAACCAATCTCTTAATTCTCCATCTGTGATTATTGTGTCGTTATCCCAATCATTTCCATCATAAGGGATGATATGATCAAATGCAGGAATACCGTAATAACCATAACGAATATCTTCACGAGCATGGCCGGAAAAATAAAAAACGAGCGTATCTTCAGGATTAGATTTCTCAACCATACTTTCAATTTCTTTTTTGATATTTTTCTTAGTTGCGCCACTATCAGTTAAAAGTTTGCTTCTGCCAGACATAGTATTATTATTAGCTAACACATCACTCATTAACTCAGCATCTTTAGCCGAATAAGTTTCTCCATCGGGACCTACTCCATCATATTGATATTTATCAATACCAACAAACAAATAATAATTAACACCTTCTTGCACCTTATAAACCTCAGAAGTTTGATCGGCTATAACAGTTCCATAGCGCACAACCGGTTCAGCAAAACCAGGTGCATCAATAATTACTCTAACTTTTCCAGTTAAAATATCTTTAAAAATAAACCTGCCGTACTTATTTGTTTGAGTGGTTCTAGTATAGCCCATTCTCGAATGCTCTAATGTTACCGTTGCCCCGTGTACTGGAAGATAATTACCTAAACTTTGATTGGAAACAATAATCTCGGCACCTTCAGCAAGTAATTCTTCTAGTTCATTGCTCTCAACGTTCACACTTTGGGAGGAAATAAAATCATCATTTAATTCTGATACATAAACCCAGCCTTGTAAGTTTCCTTTTCGCTCTGTTCTAATTTCCCAAGTTAAAGTACAACCAGACAGTAATACCCCAATTAAAAAAATACTAAAAAGCCTAAATATTTTGCTCTTCACATGGCATCATCCCTACATTAAAATATTTCGTAGGATACTGACTATTTTAATTTAGTCCTGCGAAATTAACTAAACGCCTAACACCATTAAAGAGTTGTTAGAAATACAATAATAGATGGCCATTATCTGATTCAATTTCCAGTGGGAATTGCCCATCACCATAACTGCCAAAATAACGATTATGTACATTGTTTAATTCGCTAGCGACTAATTCTAAATTACTATTTAGTTTAGCACGTTTTAAGTCTAAATTCACTTGATACCCTAGTTCTGGATCTAACTTAATATTAATTGGGGAATTACTACCTTTAATCTGTGTTGAATTAGCAATGTTAGTCAAATTAATTGGACTAAAAGTAGCTTGTAGATCAATCGGACCAAGAAGATTACTGCCCGTAAATCCAGTATATGCTAATTCACCTTTCAAACTGTCTGTTAAGTTTGTTAATGCGATGTTTCCATACTTAGCCTGGAGCTCAACAGTTGAGTTTATATTTGCTAAACTAAGATCGCTATAAGTGCCATTCATAACTATTCTATCAGTGACGTTACTAACAGTCAATGAACTATAAGCAAAATTTACATTTAACTTTCCATCTACATTATTAATCTCGGCTGTAGAATACTGCAAATTTAGGAGGTTCTTTCCAGTAAGATTGGCAAATTTAGAGTCTTCTTTACCATAACGTAAAGTTACTGTTAAATCACCATTGATATCTTGCACGATCATGCGGCCAAAGCTTGTATTTAACACTAAATCTATTTCCTTCGGTACTTTAATCAAATAGTGAACCCTAGCAGCCATTACACCAGAAGGAGTTATGGAAGGATGCTTATTTTCGATTAGTAATTGACGGTTTACAATTTCACTCCTAAAATCCATTTGATCCAAATATTTCTCAGCAGCTTCTAAATCCGAATAGCTAATGACGATTTTGTAATCAATACAGATGTTATCTCGATCTTCACCAATAATTTCTACATCACCCATTGGATTATTCAAACTAAGGGCAGCTATTTGGCTGCTATCAAACTCAAGTGCCTCCCTGTTAACCAGTTCTTCTCTTTTTAGCTCAATCCGAATCACTGACTCTTGTTGTTCCTTTATATCCCAGTTAACCGATGAAGAGTTAAACCCACTGTAAAAGGCTAGCAGGGTTATTAAAACTAAAATCCCTAAAAATAAACGTCGTCTCAGCATGTATTTACTCTCCTCTACGCAAGTTCAATTTGCTTTTCCCAAAGCCAATTACCTAAAGCAAAAAGACCAAATACCACTAAAATATAGCTGACAAAGGGAGATGAAGGAATTCTATATTCCCGCAGCATTAAATTGCCAAATTCCACGTATGGTAAATCTACTCCGAAGGTAGGCAGCCAATTTAGTAATGGTTCTATTAAATTAGCTAGCTGCGAACATACCCAATTTGATAAAAGGAAAACCCAGATTAATACTAAACCACGTAAGCGATTAACCATCCGGGAACAAATATAAGAAAAATGAATTAGCATTATAGAACCGACAAAGAAGATAAATAGAATCAATCCAATGTTTATTAGATCTCGTTTATACCAACCTGTTTCTAAATACATCAAATACGGTTGTATTGCACTGATTATTTCGCCTCTAAAGAAAGTAAAATAACTAGCTGCTATCACTAATAAACTAAAACAGGTATATAACACAACAGTTAGGAGTTTAACGCCAGTAATTAACCAGCTAGATACGGGAAGCGATAGCAGTAAGTAAGCAGTGTCTTCAGCCCACTCTGTCCGATACACTTGAATGCTAATCCACAATATCCATAAGTGAATAAAGAAGAACGGAATTAAACCTAACGATAAGATAGCTTGTGGATACCATATTCCAATTTTGCTATACAAAAGCAAATGCCAAACAAAGCTTAGTCCCAATAAAATTCCTACTGCCCAACGTTGAGCCAGCAATTCTTTACGCAGTAACTGCCAAAAAGCCTTCATTATAAAAACACCTCCCGGAATAAATCATTAATAGACAATCCATGGTTTTGTCTTAATTTTTCCGCTTGATCCATAATCCTAATAGTACCTTTATCCAGAAAGATTACCTCATCATACAAATTTTCAGTTTCCCCAACTTCATGTGTAGAGAGGATAACCGACTGCCGCTCAGAACGGAATTCACTTAATATCATATCTACGATTTTTCCGCGGGAAGATGGATCAAGACCAGACAATGGTTCATCTAATAATACTAATTCTGTCTCCCGTGCCATGGCTATAACCAATTTTAAACGAGCCCGCATCCCCTTCGATAAACTATTAATTTTTTGCTCCTTAGTTAAATTCATATTCTTTAATAACTCATCTACCTTATCTTCACGCCAATCCGGATACATAGCTGCTACAAAATTGATAATCTCTCCAATTGTCATCCATCGATATAAATAATCAATTTCAGGTAAATAAGCCACTTTAGCTTTAGTAACACGGCCAGGTCTTTGACCGAAAACTTTGATTTGCCCTTGATCTGGCCTTAATAAACCTGCAATACATTTTAATAACGTAGACTTCCCGCTTCCATTAGGACCTAATAAACCATAAATTTTTCCTGAGTCAATAGTCAAATCTATTCCATCTAAAGCACGAGTGTCAGGATACACTTTAACCAAGCCAGTAATTTCGACCATAAAATTCACCCTTTCAGCTTTATGGATTTATCTAACAGTTGTTTAACCAAAGTCATGATCTCCTCTTTACTACAGCCTAAAGCTAACATTTCATTTATAAAATTCTCTGCCACGGTATTAACCATTTCCGAACGAACCATCTTCACCAAGTCATCTCCTTGCTTAATGTATGTACCTTGACCCCGCAAGGTTTCCGTTAAGCCCATTTGTTCCATTTCTCGATAAACCCTTTGAATTGTGTTCGGATTAACGCCTAAAGTTAATGCAAGTTCTCTTTGGGAAGGTAATTTATCCCCTGGATTTAAAGAACCGCGAGCTAATGCTTTTTTAATCTGATCAATAATCTGCAAGTATATCGGTTGGGCTTTATCAAACTCAATTTTTAGCAAAGACTCGCCTCCTTCCTTGACATAGTGCACTATCTAACTAGTGCACTATTACTATAAGCCAATATTTGCTATTAGTCAATAGGAAAAATGGAAAAATAGACAAAAACAATATTCTTAGGTACAATGATTACAATAAGAGTTTGAGGATGAAGTTAACTGAAGAACTGATTAATTTCTTAGTTAAATCTTTAACTAAGAAACCGAGAAGCTTTTACCATGCTATTCAACGTAGACATTATTGATAAACAACTAATGACCGCCATGTATGGTATGGTCGGTTGTCGAAATATTGCAGTTCACGCTAATCAAGAGCTGGAGTCAGATATTATAAAAACGATTATTGAAGTACATTTACCTGATTTATCAGCTTTTCACAGACTCTCTTAAACAAAATTAAGTAGGAGAATTTTAATGAAGTATGATACACAGTTACTATTTGGTCCAGAAGGTTTATTAGCGGATAAACTGGAAGGATACGAAAATCGGGAAGAACAAGCTACAATGGCTGAAACAATTTATAATTGCTTAATTAAACAAGAGCATGGCATTATTGAAGCCGGGACAGGAGTAGGCAAAAGTCTAGCTTATCTGGTACCGGCTATTTGTTATGCGCTAGAATATAAAAAGCGGGTCATTATAGCAACTAATACTATTAATTTACAAGAACAACTATATCAGAAGGACATTCCATTTCTCAAGGAAATATTACCGGTAGATTTTAATGTTGCCTTGTTTAAAGGGCGGAGTAACTATTTATGCTTGCGCCGCTTACATGAATTAAATCTAGGATTAACACCGCAACAGGGATTAATAACTTATTTGGAAACTATAAACCTTTGGGCCCAAAATACGGTTACTGGCGACCGCAGCGAAGCAAAACCGGCAATTCCTAATCAAATTTGGCAAGAAATCAATTGTCAAAAAGAAAACTGTGCTGAGGAAGCCTGCGGTTTTTTCAAGCGGTGCTACTATTGGCAGCTGCGGCGAAGTCTTACTCAAAGTCAAATCATTGTTACCAATCATGCTCTATTACTTGCCGACTTGCAAACTGATAATAGTGTCTTACCAAGCTACGATACAGTAATCATTGACGAAGCCCATAATTTAGAAGATGTTGCTACCAATACTTTTAGCCACCAGCTATATCCCCAAACTATCGGAGTTTACTATCGTAGCGGCTTACAACTGTATTATAGTCTGCGGGCAACTGTTCCAATTCTAGAAGTGGAAGAATATCGACAACTGTTAGAAGATCTCATCGCTGAAAGCAGCAATTATTTCAAAAGGCTGCAAACACAGCATAAAGAGTTAACGCAAATGATTACAGAAAGCAATGTATCGCTATATCGTGATACCCGCTTATTGGAGATCATTAGTGCCATTAGCCAAAAACTAGATGAATTCGCCCTTGATGATGAGCTAGCTAGTTTAAGAAATCAGTTTCGTGAATACACTAATCAATTGCGAGCTAGTATAGAACTGATTCTAGCTGCTAGTGACAGGAACTATGTTTTTTGGGCTGAACTGGTAAATTCTGAGGCTCGATTACAAGCAGCTCCCTTAAGTGTTGGCAAGACCTTACAAGAAACCTTGTTTACACAAGCTAAAACAGTAATCATGACTTCTGCTACCTTAGCAACTAATCAAAACTTTGACTACTTTAAAAATCAAATCGGCCTGAACTCAGCCGTTGAACTGCTGCTTGGTTCACCCTTTGACTATTCCAAACAAGCACTTTTATGTGTCCCAAAAAATATTAAAAACCCGAAACATCCATACTATGATCATCATGTAGCTTATTTCTTACTCCACGTAATTGCTCGAACTAAAGGTGGAGTTCTAGGTTTATTTACTAGTTACCAAGCAATGGAAACGACAGCTGATTTAATCGCAGCTAAATTAGAGGAAGAAGGCTATAGCTTGTTTGTTCAAGGCGATGATTCACGACAGCAGCTGCTTGAAGATTTTCTCACCACGCCCCAAGCTGTTTTACTAGGCACAAACAGTTTTTGGGAAGGAGTCGATATTCCAGGAAACGCTTTGCGAGCCGTTGTTATTGCTCGTCTCCCCTTTGCCGTACCAGAACGACCAATTATCGCTGCTAGACTACGAGCCATTGAAGAAGCTGGCGGCAACTCATTCCAAGAATATAGCGTACCCCAAGCCATTCTCCGCTTAAAACAAGGATTTGGCAGACTCATCCGTACAAAAGCTGACCGAGGTGCTGTTGTGATCTTAGATGACCGTTTTCTAACAGCCAGTTACGGGCAACAATTTCGAGCCTCATTGCCTCCAGCTAGATTTACTAGAGATTTGGACGAACTGAGAAATTACATTTAAAAAGGCTATGGTAACTAACACCTTAGCCTTCTGCCTTTTTCACAATCACTTTACCAAACCAGGAGTTAATTGTAAGCAGCAGTCTCGTAGCTGAATCGGAATTCGCATCAATTTCTACCACTTGAACCCCCCACAGTTTCGAACCTTTTTCGCCTAAGATATCATAGAAACCTACTCTGGCCTTGTTTTCTGCTAATAGACTAACTTCACCTGATACGAGCACCTCCACAACACCAAAAAATGCAACAATATTTAATCGAATCGCCCGGTGAGTCAAATCTTTCGGATCGATTACAAATTTCAGCCGGCCAAAACGAGCTTTCAAAGTACTATCTAATTTGCTTAAATCCACTTGTTCATAATTTCGAATCCCAAAGCTGCTAGTATAGACAGCTTCGCCTGGATCAAAAATACTAAGAATTGCATGTAATGCTAGAAATATAATTAGAACTGGCCAAAATGTCAGAAGTCCTGTAAAAAAGATTTTAAATACATAGTCCTGGTTTTCAAAGAATAAAACCGAGACATTTAGGATCAACAAGAACAATCCCATGATAGTTAAAACAATACCAGACTTCTTCTTAAACTCTTCTTTATAATGCAATAAATTATACCCAAGCCATACTATCACAATCGGCCATAAACGAGCAATTAAATGCTGAAGACCAAAATCAATGGCACCAGTTCTATTTAAGATAAAGATTGCTAAGCACAAAGAAACAATTATTGGGATATAAATTTTCTTTTTCATGATCCATCACCCATAAATAAGCCATTAAAAGCCTTAAGTAATCCTAGCAGATCTTTCTTATCTGCATAGTAACTTCTGATTAATTCCTTGAAATATGGATATTTACCTTGATATGGATACCAATTAACTTCTCGCTTTTTATAACCAGAATCAGCCATGACCGAAACCTGATTAGTAAATACTCGTAAGCCTTCAATCCCGTGGTAACGTCCTAAACCGCTGGCTTTGGCTCCGCCGAAAGGCAAATATGGATTCGCTACACTAGTAATGACATCATTAATCATTACATTTCCAACCACCAATTGACCTGCAATTCTTTCAGCAAGAGCTAAGTCTTTTGTCCAAACACTAGCACTTAAACCAAACTCTAACTGATTAGTTAATTCCACCGCTTGCTCTGCAGACTGAAACGGAATAATCGGCAAAACCGGTCCAAAAGTCTCTTCTCGCCAAATCCGCATTTCCGGTTTTATCTCTGTCAAGATAATCGGGGAGATAAACGGCACCTTACTAAAATCCCACTGACTTGGTGGCTGACCCGTTAGCATTTTACCACCTTTAGCGAGAGCATCCATTACCTGCTCTTGTACTATTTCACATTGTCTATGGCTAGTCATTTTACCTAGATCATCTGTTAGCTGTTTAGCCCGGTTAACGAGCAAATCAACAAAATGAGGATAAATCGATTGATGGACAAATAAGCGCTCTACCGACATACAGACCTGCCCAGCATTAGTGAAGGCTCCCCAAAGTGCACCATTTACAGCTCGTTCTAGATGGGCATCAGGAAAAACAATCATAGAATCTTTGCCACCTAATTCCAAAATCGTGGGAATCAAATGCTTCGCGGCTTCCATTTGAATTTTCTTTCCAATAGCCACCGAACCAGTAAAAAAGATGAAATCTGGTTTGCCGGCAACTAATTCCTGTCCTACTCGATAATCGCCATGAGCAATTTGAATCACATGCTCAGGAAATCCTGCCTGGCTTAGGATTTCTTCCATGACAATCCCTACTTGGGGAGTTACTTCTGAAGGTTTAATTATTACAGAATTACCTGATATTACAGCATTTAAAGCAGGAATTAAAGATAACTGAAAGGGAAAATTCCACGGTGAAATTACTAAGACGACTCCCCGCGGTTGATAGTAAATGTAAGACTTTTTACCGAAGAACATAATAGGGGTTTTAACTTTCTGCTTTGCTAAACTAGCAACAGCATGTTTCTCTAAAAAAGTAATACTGTCTAAAACGGTCAATAATTCGGTAGTAATTGCTTCTACTTCAACTTTACCAGTTGCTTCCGAGATAGTGTTTGCTAAATAATCAAGCTGATCAATAATAACTAAGCGCAGCTTGGCTAAGTATGCCAATCGTTCTTGAACAGTTAAGACACTCCAGTTGTTGAAAGCGGCTCTCGCATTGGTATAAAGCTGATTAATAGACATAACAAACTCCTTTGTAAAAATATACAAAGCCCTAAAGGGCCTTGTCCTTGCCTATTATATATTAGCTTTTGCGATGAAACCTTCCTGCTGATCATTAGCAATCTCAATGTTATAAGTTGGTCCATTTTTTATTACATATACTGGTATCTTTTGACCGTCTACATCAATTACAGTGGGTTTTTGCTTTCTACTTACTTGATATAAAGTTGAGCGAATTGTTGATTCGTTTACGTCGCTCCGCTGTTTTCTAAACTCTTTTACAACTTGTTTAGCTGTTACCACTTGATTCTCCCTGGTCAAATTATAAAGAACTTTGACTATGCTTTGAGTTAAAGAACCGCCATATTGCTCCTTCCTATAGGGTTCTTTAATAAAAGACTCTAACTTTTTTAAGCTTATTTCTTTCATTTCTAGTTGTTCTCTTAGAATTGCTATTTCTTCTGATAGCAATTCCCATGCTTGCCTCAATGACTCCTCATAGCTCAAATGCTTCAACTCCCCTCGAATAATATATACTTTCGTTTCTACAACTATTAGTATTATCTAATTGATAACTTATTATTACAGAATATAAAGATTAAGACCCACAAGAATATGGGTCTGTTTTCAAGACTTTTTTATTAAAATATCATATAATAGATTGGATGTCAAAGCATTATTTGCATGTTTTTAAAAAAAACTTTACATTGCTGATAGTTAAATGCTAATATCAGTTATTTGATAAATATCAATCAATTTGATATCGGTATAAAAAGTTTTTAAAATCTCCAAATGAGTGTATCCCGCCTCGGCCATACCTTTAGCACCCCACTGACTCATGCCCACACCATGTCCATTGCCGCCGCCATAAATGATCACCTGCTGATCAGTTAATTCAAAACAACAAAAGGCACTGGGTAAAACCGGATAGTTCTTACTCTGTTTGTCCATAAGTTCCACAACAATATCCGGGCCATTAGTATAACTATTCGTGGGTCTGATGATACTTCTTATATTGTACTCTTTCATGATTTGATAAATTCCAGTTGTTCCATGAATCTCCATCACTAAGATATTGCCGCCTAGTCCCCGTTCAGTGACCTTTAAATCCAATAGCTGTCCAATCCCGTCTTCTGGAATCGGATATGAGACAAACTCCCCATTTGGCTGCTTGGTTAAAATAAAATCAGGCTGCAACTGATATTGCTTTGCTAAATTAGCATTGATAATTTGCTCTAATTCTTGAATCGATAAAGTTATTTTCCAGCGATACCAAGGAGAATCTTGCTCATAGCTGGGAATATTTTTGTTGGCCAAAAACTCCCTTACCTGTTGTTCCAATCTTAAATTATAATCTAAATTGCTTGTACCAACAGGTTTAGCTTGTAAATAAGCTACACCATTATTAGGAAAACTATGACGAGCAGATCCCCAAACATCGCCAGCAGCTGCCGTAACCCCGCCAGAAGTCGAATGAAAATAAGCATTAATCAAAGTATCGGTATCAGTGTCGATCATCACCAAGCCCCGGGTTAAATCTACAGCTTTTTGGGCAATCGGTGCTTCCCGTTGATTATTATAAACTTGAGAAAACATAGTATCTTCCACATGATAGCGAGCTCCTGGTTCGGCTTTTAACATGGCTCGAACCACATAAGTCCGTGAAGCAATCGCCTGAGCCTTAATTGCTTCTAATGGCCAGGTCACTGGCATTTCACTAGGAACAACTCCATATAAATATTCTTCTAAAGTAACTTGATTAATTACTTCTAAAGCCTGGTTGGCTAAATGGATCTCTAAAAATCCCCGATAACACGGGGCAAACTGATGTATACCGCCCCGTGCTATACTGGTAATCTGAATTTTATCCTCCTCTGTCGAATAAATCCAAATTGGCGAGGACAGGATTTGTTCGGTATTGTCAAATTTTACTTTAATCCCATTCACCGCTGGTGTTAATATAAGCGGCGATTCAATTTCTAAACTGCAATCATATGCAACAATGGTTAAACCTTGTACAGCATGTAACTGCACTTCTTTATGAGTTGCTGATCCATAAAGCTCATTGGTAATTAAAACCCGAATTTCCATGCCGAAGCCACCGCTACTCAGAAACAACAAACCAACAATTAAAACAATCCCACGAACTTGAATACGGTGCCTCATGTCCTTACCCTTAAACGGTTATTTTAGCCAAGTTATCATAGGCTGGCTTTAAAGCCGGGTATAAACTGCGATAAATTGGATATAGCTCGGCATAGACCTTGCTCCAACCAGGGTTCGGATCAATAGTGCTAGTAACTGATAAAATTGCATCCGAGGCCTCACTTGGATCTTTAAAAGTACCGGTGCCTACACCTGCTAATAAGGCAGCACCTAATCCAGGACCTTCATCGGTATTTAAGGTCTGCACCTGTAAACCTAAAATACTAGCCAAGATTTCCCGCCACAATTTGGATTTTGCTCCGCCACCAATACATCTAATGGAATTTCCCTGCCAGCCAGCTTGCTGTAAGAGCTCTAAACTATCGCGAAAAGCAAAGCCAATTCCTTCCAGAATTGAACGAATCAGATCATTACGTGTATTACTAGCATTTAAACCAAAGAAACATGCTCTGGCATTACCATCACCATGAGGTGTTCTTTCTCCTGTTAAATAAGGTAAGAACAATAAACCTTGACTGCCAACCGGGCTTAAAGCCGCCTCATCTGATAACAAAACATATGGATCAGTATTCAATTGCTCAGCCATGACCTGCTCCATTTGGCCTAATTGATCTCTAAACCAACGGTAAGAAAGCCCAGCTGATAAAATAACTCCCATCATATAGTACCGTTCATCAACTGCATGATTAAACATATGTATCGTTCCGCCACTTGGCAAGTTTGGTTCTTCTAAGTGAGCTAACATTACTCCACTTGTGCCCAAACTCATCATCGCCCGGCCAGGCTGTACAATTCCGGAACCTACTGCACCACAAGCATTATCAGCACCACCGCCTACTACCGGTGTTCCAGCTAATAGACCAGTAGCCTCAGCTGCTGCCTGAGATACACCGCCTACTATTTGGGAAGATTTAACTAAAGGAGGCAGGATTTCCATTGGCAGGTCCAGCTTTTCCATAATCACCTTCGACCAGCGTCCTTCCCGCACATTTAAGAAGAGGGTACCAGCAGCATCGCTGATTTCCATTTGAATTTCACCAGTAAGTCGATAACGGATATAATCTTTAGGTAAAACCAACCAGCGAACCCGCTCAAAATTCTCAGGTTCATTTTCTCTTAACCAAAGTACTTTCGGAGCTGTAAAACCCTCTAACGCAGGATTGCAAGCTTCCTCCAGTAACAATTCTTTACCTACTAACTGCTCAATTTCCTGACATTGCTTGGTTGTTCGACTGTCATTCCATAAAATTGCTGGTCGAATCACGGAACCAGTGTTATCTAAGAAAACAGAACTGTGCATTTGACCAGATAAACCAATTCCTTTAATCTCTTTCGGATCCACTTGGAACTTCTCTATCACCTTTTGCAAAGCAGTAATAGTTCCCTGCCACATATCTTCAGGATCTTGTTCCGTCCATCCAGGACGAGGTGAATAAAAGGGATATTCTTGTGAAGCAGAACCAATAACTTGACCTTGATCACTAATTAACAGTGCTTTTACTCCAGATGTTCCAATATCTAAACCTAATAGATAACCCATTATTAGACACTCCTTTTATTTCTTCAATATAATATCTAAATATTTCTAGCGTTAACTTCAATAACCCTTTAGTTCTGAAATAAAACATGAAGGAAACTCCAGCTTATGATATAATTTAAATAACTTAGGATTAAAGGAGTTCTTATAGTGAAAGATTGTTGTTTAATACTTGACGGATATGCACTAACATATCGCGCTTTTTTTGGTGTACCAGATCGGATTCGGACTGTTAAAGGAAAAGCAATTAATGCAGTCCTAGGTTTTTATAATACTTTATCCTCACTCATCAATCAAATCCACCCCGATTATCTGGTGGTGGCTTTTGACTTGCCACAGCCCACATTTCGTCATCTAATGTATGGCCAATACAAGGCTAATAGGCCACCAATGCCTGAGGATTTAAAGTATCAAATACCAATCATTAGGCAGCTGTTAGCGGCCTTTAAAATTCCAATTTTAGAATTACCTGGCTATGAAGCTGATGATATCGTTGGCACTTTAACTAGATGTCTGCCAAGCGATGACACAGAAGCTTATATAGTAACTACTGACCGAGATTCTTTGCAATTAGTAAATGAGCAAGTCAGTGTTTTAGTCCCTAATAGTAAAGAAAATAAAATTTACACCCCGCCAGTAGTTGAACATGAATGGAAGGTCAAACCAGCACTAATTCCTGATTTAAAAGCATTAATGGGCGACAGTAGTGATAATATTCCTGGTATACCATTGGTTGGCCCTAAAACCGCTGTTAAATGGCTTGAAAAGTATGGCAGCTTAGAAGAAGTACTGGCTAATGCTGAGCAACTGCCAGGCAAAGCTGGCAAAAACTTGAGAAACAACATTGACAACGCCAAACTTTATAAAGAATTAGCTACCATTAAGGTCAACGTGCCCATCACTTGGTGTTGGAAGTCCCTTAAATTGGTAGATGACTTTAGTGAAGTAAAAGACGTCTTAGACGAAATTGGCATTATGGCTAAATTACCAAATACTGTTTAAATGGCTAAAACAGCCCCTCAATAAGTACATAATGAGAGGCTGTTTTTCGGATTTATTTCGCTAATAACTCTTCCATTTGATCCAATAAGGAATCAAATACTTCCATCGCTTGTTTAATTGGCTCTGGCGAGGTCATATCCACACCCGCTTTCTTTAATAGATTTAACGGATAGTCAGAACCACCACTACTTAAAAAATCAAGATAACGGTTAACAGCTATTTCTCCTTCAGTTAAGATTTGCTGAGATAAAGCTACTGCTGCAGAAAAGCCAGTGGCATACTTGTAAACATAAAATGGTCGGTAAAAATGTGGAATTCTTGCCCATTCCATAGCGATATCCTCATCAATTACTACTTCATCACCAAAATACAGCTTGTTTAAGTCATAGTAAGTACTGCATAAGCTTTCAGCAGTCATTGGCTCTCCTTGACCAATTTTGTTATGAACAATCATCTCAAACTCAGCAAACATAGTTTGTCTAAAAACAGTACCTCTAAATTGCTCTAAGTAGTGGTTAATTAAATACATTTTCTCTTTTACATCTGTTGTTTTTGCAAGTAAATCAGCCATTACTAAACATTCGTTTAAGGTAGATGCTACTTCAGCTACAAAAATAGTATAGTTAGAGTTAATGTATTCCTGATGTCTATCTGAGTAAAACGAATGCATAGCATGACCCATTTCATGAGCTAGGGTAAACATATTATCGATGTTTTCCTGATAATTCATTAAAACAAAAGGATGGACCCCATAAGTTCCCCAGGAATATGCACCGCTTGTCTTACCGGTGTTTTCAAACCAGTCAATCCAGCCACTTTCCATACCGTGGGATAGATCTGCTACATATTGTTCACCTAATGGTTTCAAACCTTCCTTTACCATTTGCATGGCTTCAGTATGGGAAACTTTCATCTCCACATCTTTAACCATCGGCACATAGACATCATACATATGCAGTTCATCGAGAGCAAGCATCTTTTTCCGCAGACTCATATAGCGATAGAAGATTGGCAGCGATTCATGAACCGTTTTAATCAGATTATGATATACTTCTGGTTTTACGTTATCCTCGTCTAATGCAGCCTCTAAAGAAGAATTATATTTTCTAGCTTTAGCATAAAACAAGGCTTGCTTGACTGCTGATGTGTAAGTAGTAGCCAAAGTGTTCTTCCAAGCACCATAGGTTTGATACATGGCTTTAAAAGCTGCTTCTCTTACCTGACGATTCGGATTTTCCAAGAAGCTAATATACCGACCATGAGTTAATTGAACTTCGTTGCCATTCTCATCTTTAATCATTGGAAAAGTCAAGTCAGCATTATTAAACATCCTAAAAATATTACTAGCTGCTTGTGCCATTTCTGAGGCATTCGCTAACAATTCCTCTTGTTCAGCAGGTAGTGTATGGGGCTTCATCCGGAAAATATTGTCTAAGTAATGACGATAGATTTTTAAGTCTTCAACCTGCTCTAACCAACCCATAACTGTGTCTTGATCAAGACTGAGAATTTCAGGTTCAATAAATGCACTGTTACTAGCTAAGATAGTTGCTAAATTGCTTGCGCGATCAGCAAAAGCTTGATAGTGATCATTAGCGTTATCTTGATCTTTACTCATATAAGCATAAGCTACTATTCTAGAAAGAGTTTCACTTAATTGATCCCTAAATTTCAAACAAGCTAGCAGCTGTTCAGCGCTATTTAGTTGTCCGCGAAATTCTTGTAACTTAGGAATCTGTTCTTTTACTGTGTTGAAATCTTCTTCCCAGGCTTGATCTGAGGCATAAATATCACTCAGTTTCCATTTGAATTCATCTGCTATTTCATGACGTGCTAATAATTTGCCCAATTTGCATAACCTCCTAATGAGTATAATGATCTGTTTATAGTATATCAAATATAGGAAAGGAAAGTCTCTCCTTTTGCCGAAGTATTTCTATTAGTAGTATAAATAAAGGTGGTTTTTGCATGACTAACCAAACGGTTTTTGCTCTAGATATTGGTACAAGAAAAATTGCCGGGTTACTTATTGAAAAAACTCCGGAAGGCTTTAACATAATTGACACTGAAATTATCGAACAACTGCCCAATGCCATGAAAGACGGTCAAATCCATGACATACCTTTAGTGGCAGCAACGATTACTAAAGTAAAAGAACGTTTAGCGGAACGTATTGGTCAACCATTAGACAAAGCAGCTGTTGCAGCTGCTGGTCGAACATTAATCACCAAGCAAGGACAAGCTACGGAAAAACTTGATCCTAGTAAAAACATCGATCAAATGCTAGTCCAGAGTTTAGAGATTGCAGCCACCCAAAATGCGTTGAGCCAGATGAACTCAATGCACGGTCAAACATCAATCGACAGCTATCTTTGCGTGGGTAAGACTATCACCCATTGTTTCTTAGATGATCAACCAATCCAAAACTTAGTCGGTCATAAAGGATATTCAGCCACAATCCAATTGATTGCTACATTTTTACCTAGAATTGTAGTTGATTCATTAATTAGTTCTTTGGAAATGGCTGGATTAGAAATGGAATCGCTAACCTTAGAGCCTATTGCCGCCATTCATACCGTGGTTCCCCAGCCAATGCGCATGCTTAACTTAGCCCTTGTCGATATCGGGGCGGGAACAGCTGATATTGCTATATCCGCTAATGGTACAGTTAAAGCCTATGGCATGGTTCCGATGGCTGGCGATGCAATTACCCATCAGATTTCTAACCAGTTTCTGTTAGATTTTATCCAAGCCGAACAAGTTAAAAGGCAGCTTAATTCTAACAATATCATTGAATGTCAAGATGTGTTAGGTAATCAGCTGCAATTAAACCGCAATGAAATTTTAGATGTAATTCAACCTATAGTAAGCCAATTAGCCGAGAAGATCTGCGATGAAATTTTAGTTTTAAATGAAGACACGCCAAAGGGCGTTATGTTAATTGGCGGCGGCAGTCTAACACCTAATATCTGTCAGGCAATCGCTTCCAGGCTTAATTTACCTGATAACCTAGTTCGGATTCGAGAAAGAGCTAGTCTAAAAGAGATACTAGGTGCGGAAGAATATGCTGGTCCGCAAATCATTACTTCCATGAGTATTGGTTGTAATCATCTAGATGGACTAGCAATGGATATGCAAAAAACTATGATTAACGGACAGGTGATTCAATTTTTCCGGATGCCTGGAGCTACCATTGGCGATGCCTTGCTGCATGCCGGCTATAGCTCCCGTGACCTACTAGGTCCGCCAGGAAAAGCACTAACTATTTATGTTAATGGCCAACGGCATATGATTAAAGGTACCCTAGGTAAACCTGCTAAAATCATGCTCAATAACAAAGAAGCAACTATCGATTCTGTTCTGCAGGGTAATGATCAAATCACTATCTCTGCACCAAGAGCAGGCGAAGATGGTCAATGTACATTGGCTGAGTTAATCAATGACTTATCACCTAAACTACGATTAACCATCAATGGTGAGGTTAAAGAATTTGTTGCTGATGTAACTGTAAATAATGAGAAAAGAAGTCTAGATTACCAGCTGCAGGAAGGTGATCGAGTTGAAATCCAGACAATCTCTTTACGTGAAGTCCTAGGGTATATAGATTACGAAGATACAATTACGGTAACCGTTAACCATCAGCCAATTACTTTGAAACGTAACCCACAGATTTATGTAAATAATAAGCCTGTTAATCTTGATTATCAGCTAAAAGATAAGGACCGAATCAGTTTCAACACCGCTACCGAAAGTCACTTTATCTTATCCGATATCTTTACAGTTTATGATATGCCAGATTTAAAAACTCACGGAATGGTTACTATTTCCGTGAATGGCAGCCCTGTTGGGTATACTCATCAAATTCAAGATGGCGATGTAATCACCATAACAAAAAGAAATTAAGCAAAAAACTGGTACAAAAAATTGTACCAGTTTTTAACTTATTATCCTGTTAAATTTAAACGATAATGATATAGTCGCTTGCGCCGATACTCCTTCACCAAATGTAAGAATTTTAATAATCTTAAATCATCCCACAAAGATGAAGCATAGCGCTGAGCAATCGGAACCAGTATATCTTTGGTTAATAGTTGTTCTAGAATCTTAATCATTCGCTCTGGTAAACAACTAAGTAAAAAGCGTTCATCATTGTTAGCAATGGCTAACAATGAACTTGGAATAGTAACAGTTTCTCTCCCCATATAGTGTCTACCTAATTCTAGAAACTGAACCGTTGTGGCGCCAATGGCTAATGCGGCTTCATTTAGTGATATCAAATTATTAACGTAGGCCTCCCAACTAGCTTTAAAAGCTAAAGCTGGGTTCTCAGCGTAATATTTAGCTAAGGCTTCAGATAATAGTTGAATTTCAGCTGCTAAACTAGAGCTATGCATTAACTTCTCCTCCCCAATACTACATCTCCCTTGGGGACGACACGTGCACACAATTCAATAAATTCGCTATTTAATGATCTTTTCCTTCTTTTTTCTGAAAAAGCACCGATATTTCATAAACCGCTCTTTCTTCACTTGGAAAAGCATTTTCATATCTGCGCAAAACATTGCCATGTTGATCGATAACGACTAAATGCTGATTCACCAAGTATTGTCGGGGTACAACTAGAAAATCATAAGGATATGTTAAAACCATCGTCACAAACTCTGTCGGCTTTGGACTTCGTCTGCTAACCACAATTACTGTATCCTGTTCACGTTTAAAAATTTGATCAATATTTACTGCGTAACCACCGCTAGGCCTTTGCCCTAAATAGACTAGAATTGGTACTTCTTTCGAATAATCAAAAGACATAGTTCTAACGTCAGTATCAAGAAAATCTAGTTGATTTATGCCAGTGATCCATTTTTCTCTATCTAGTCCAATAACAATTTCAAATCCAGCATCATCAGCGTCCCATTCCCAATGGGAAGTATTCACTTCGCTATCATACACTAACACTGCTGACTGTTCTGCTCCTAACAGCAGAAGCATTAAAAATAACGCAAACATAAACCGTTTCATTATTGATCACCTCGTTTATTATCCCGAATGAGTTTGGGAGCATGATTCTGGACAAAATACACAACTCTGATTCTTACCACTTACCTTCGCTTGATACATTGCTTTATCAGCGAAGCGTAATAACTCATGAATGTCTTTGGCATCATCGGGATAAGTAGCTACTCCAATCGATACAGTTATTGGATGTTCCATACTAGCTTCTGGGATCCGCTTTAATTGACCCTGAATTCGATTAGCCACTTCCAAGGCTTGTTCCCCATTCAATCCTGGCAGCAGCACTACAAACTCCTCCCCGCCAAACCGAATTACGCGGTCGGCTGAGCGAACACTAGTAGCAATTGCCGCTGCTACATTCCGCAATGCTTGATCACCTTGGTCATGACCATAATAGTCATTAAAGAATTTAAAGTCATCTATATCAATAAATAAAACTGCCATTGGCTCCAATGGAGCATTTTTTTCTAACCAATCTCGTAAGTACCGATAATTATATACTTTAGTTTTAGAATCCAAAACCAATTCCTGTTCAGCTTTTAAACGTAAACTTTGTTCCGCATTAAGTTTAGCACCGTGCTGTAAAGTTTCAGAATAGCCTAGTAATAAAACAGCAAACAGAAGCAAGCCATAAAATTCCAAACTAGCAATCATTAATGCATATATAATTCCAGTATAAGCAAACAACAGCGTAGATGACATGGCATGAATATTGCTTTTAAAAAACCGGCGGGCAGCCTGCTCACTAATGGTGCCCATTAAAAGACTTATACCCATCACAGTGCCCATATTTACAATATTGTAAGTTAAACTAGCTAATAAAGCAGGCAACAAACTACCTGGAATAATCAAGTTACCAATTTCGCCGCCTAACCTCAGAAACACTTGCCCTGTAGCTAAAGCAGAAAAGCTTCTTTGCATACAATTTAGTATTAATTTATTAAATGGTCGTTTATTAGCTAGAGTGTGGACTATCGTGACCAAACAGGAAATCCACATTGCTTCCCCAATGCCATATAGAAAAATAATCGGGATATAAACAGACAATGACAGCGAAATTGAAATACTTCCTAACTTAACCGAACGAAATTGAAAATACAAGATACATAGGCTTAATAGTAGTAGTTCAAATAAATACCACCAATTCCAGCTTATCAACGGCGTATAATTAATCAACCCGACGATATTTAACAAACTTATCAAACTGACAACCAAAATTAATAAAGGTTTGTTTTTCCTCTTGCTCAAGGTGCTATCCCTCACTTTGTGAAGCTAACTGCTGCACTATTGAAATCAAAGCATCCCTTCCTAACCGAGTTTCACTTGAAAAAACAATACCAGGTATTTGTAATATGTCAGTTATTTTTTCTAAGCTAGGCTTATGTCTCCCTCTGCTAATCTTATCGGCTTTGGTAGCAACAACGAATGCCGGAATGCCCATTGCATTAATCCACTCTGCCATCATACGATCATCGGCTGTTGGCTGATGTCGGATATCAATAACTTGTATAATCCCTTTAAGATTTGGCCGTTTTGTCAAATAATTCTCGATCATGGGTCTCCATTGTCGACGTATAGCTTCAGAAACGCGAGCGTAACCGTATCCTGGCAGGTCTACAATTACGAGCTGATCAATCCGATAAAAGTTAAGGGTTTGAGTTCGCCCAGGTTGTCCTGATACCCGGGCGAACTTCTTTCTATTAACTAAAGCATTTAAGAGCGATGACTTTCCTACATTAGAGCGTCCAACTAAAGCTATTTCTGGATATGAGTGCTTCGGGTAATGGCTTTCGTTAACAGCACTTAATAAAAACTCCGCATCATGTAAATTTAGCTTCATCTTTATCCCTCGATCCATGGTTGATGATTAGTGAGTGTTTCAATGGGGATAAACTGTAAATCATCACCATCTCCAAATTCTTTAGCTTCTAACAATGCTGTTTCCAAAACATCATCCATATGCTCTACTAAATCAACCCGCAGTTTGCGCAGGATTGACTCCGGAACATCTTCTAAATTACGTTTATTCTCTTTCGGCAAGAGAATGTGAGTTATACCTGCTCGATGTGCGGCTAAAAGCTTTTCCTTCACCCCGCCAATTGGCAATACTCGGCCACGTAAAGTAATTTCTCCTGTCATAGCAATATCCTTGCGCACGGGGCGGCCAGTCAATGCACTGGTTAAGGCCGTAGCAATTGTAATTCCAGCTGATGGGCCATCTTTGGGAATGGCACCTTCCGGAATATGAATATGGATATCCACTTTTTCATGGAAATCAGGATCTATGCCTAAATGGAAGGCACGCGAACGAATGTAGCTCATCGCCGCTTGAGCCGACTCTTTCATTACATCGCCTAGTTTACCTGTAAGTGTTAATTTACCTTTTCCTTTAATAATAGTAACTTCAATAGATAAAATCTCTCCACCAAAGGAAGTATAGGCTAATCCGGTTGCAACTCCCACTCGATCCTCTGTATCAGCCATTTGATGTTGATAACGTGGTATTCCAAGATACTTATTCAATGAATTTACGGTTAGTCGGATTGGCGTTTCTGCACCCCGCACCACTTCCGTAGCAATTTTACGACAAATAGTAGCAATTTGTCTTTCTAAATTCCTTACTCCTGCTTCACGAGTATAATCTGTAATAATTTTTAGGAAGGTATTATCTGATATAGTTACTTGGTCTAAATCTAAACCATGTGCTTTTAACTGTTTTGGCCACAAATGTCGTTTGGCAATTTCTAGCTTTTCATGCTCAGTGTAGCCTGGAATCTCGATAACTTCCATCCGATCCCTTAATGGCGCAGGTATAGCATGTAAAACATTAGCGGTAGTTAAAAATAATACCTGTGAAAGATCAAAAGGAACCTCAAGATAATGATCGCTAAAAGCCGTGTTTTGTTCTGGGTCTAAAGCTTCCAATAGTGCTGAAGTTGGATCCCCGCGAAAATCGGATGTTAGTTTATCAATTTCATCAAGAAGAATAACTGGATTTTTACTACCAGCATTTTTCATAGCTTGTATAATCCTGCCTGGCATTGCTCCAACATAAGTGCGGCGATGTCCTCTTATTTCCGCTTCATCGCGAATTCCACCTAATGAAATTCGAGCGAATTTTCTCTCTAAAGCACTAGCAATTGACCTGGCTAAAGAAGTTTTCCCAACTCCTGGTGGGCCAACTAAACAAATAATAGGTCCTTTTAGTTCTTTAGTTAATTGCCGGACTGCTAAATACTCTAGAATTCTTTGTTTTACTTGTTCCAAACCATAATGGTCAGCATCTAAAATCTCTTCCGCCTTAGTAATATCCAAACGATCCTTGGTAGTTTTTGACCAAGGCAAAGATAACATCCAATCTAAATAGTTACGTACTACCACCGCTTCCGCTACCATAGAAGGCATTTTTTCAAATCTATGGATTTCGTGAATAACTTTCGCCTTCGCTTCTTTCGGTAGTTTAGCCGCGGCTAACTTTTTCTTATACTCATCCACTTCGCTTTGACGATTATCTTGCTCACCTAGTTCACTCTGAATCGCCTTCATTTGTTCACGAAGATAAAACTCGCGTTGAGTTTTTTCCATTTGTTTACGTACTTTATTTTGAATTTTACGTTCTAACTCTAGTAAATCTAATTCCTTCATTAAAAGTAGCAATAATAATTCTAAGCGTTTTTTTACCGAAATTTCTTCTAACAGCGGCTGCCGATCATCTGTATCTAATTGTAACTGACCAGCAATAGTATCAGCTAAACGATCGGGATCATCCTTAATTGTATATATAGATGCCAAAGCCTCAGCAGGAATTTTTTTTGCTAATCTAATATAGTTTTCAAAACTCTTCAAAACACTGCGGCATAGAGCTTCTACTTCCTGATCGTACTCTAACTCACTGACATAAGAAACCACATCTACTTCAAAATACTCTTCATTAGGCAAAAATTCTTTTATTTCAACACGAGAAAGTCCTTCAATTAATACCCTTATTTGACCTTCAGGTAGCTTAAGTACCTGTTTAACTTCACATAATGTACCAAATGAATATAGTTCCTCTGGCAGAGGTTGAACTATGCTAGCATCTTTCTGAGTGGCTAGAACGATTTTCTTATCGTTTTTCATAGCTTGCTCTACGGCATTGATTGACATTTCTCTACCTACTTCAAGTGGCGTGATCATATAGGGGAAAATTACAATGCCACGTAAAGCCAACAGCGGGTAGGTGTTTCGTGTCTCTAATCCTTTAGTTTCCATTAGCTCCACCTCCATTACACTAACATACATCTATATTATACCATATATTTCAAAATATCCATAGCAAAGACCTAGAACCGCAAGGCCTAGAGCGGGGTGCTTACCGAGCTTGGTATCAGTGTATGCGTTGGAGTGGATGAAATTAAAGTCTCTTGAATAATATCTTCAATTTTAGAGACGCTCACCACTTCGATATCCGCTATATCTTTAAACATTTCCTGCCAATTTTCCTTTGGAATAAATACTTTTTTTACACCTGCTAATCTAGCGGCTTCTATTTTAGCAACAATACCGCCTATCGGTTTAACTAATCCATGAATGGATACTTCTCCTGTCATCGCAACATCATTACGAACAGGAATCTTAGTTATTGCAGAATAGATGGCTGTAACCATGGTTACCCCAGCAGACGGACCATCTATCGGGATTCCACCTGGAAAATTCACATGAATATCAAAATCTTGCGGTCGCAGCCCAAGATTGCTTTTGAGTACAGTTAAGACATTCTCTACGGAAGAGCGTGCCATAGATTTACGCCGCATGGTTCTGCCAAAAGCTCCAGTTTCCTCTTCGTCCATGATTCCAGTTACATTAAATTTGCCTTGTCCCTTTTCCGTCGGAATTGCCGTGGCTTCTACTTCAATCAACATCCCCATATTTGGCCCATATACTGCCAAGCCATTGACTACACCAACAGCTGGAAATTCTGGAATCTTTTTATCTGGCCGAGGACTATATTGACCACTATTTACTACCCACTCAATATCCTGTTTGCGAATAATCTGTTGCCCAGCAGATAATGCTAACCCGCTAGCTATTTGAATGATATTAACCGCATCTCGCCCGTTTGAAGCATAACGGGTAACTTCAGTTAAGGCATCTTCTTCTATTTCAAAGTCAACTTTTGTGGCAGCATTTTTAGCAATCACCCGTATTTCCTCAGGCGTTAAACCCCTAAAGAATATTTCCAAGCAGCGGGAACGAATCGCCGGCGGAATTTCTTGGGGCATACGGGTTGTAGCACCTACCAAACGAAAATCAGCTGGTAAGCCTTTTTGAAATATTTCGTGGATATGGGTGGGAATATTAGTGTCTTCAGAAGAATAATAAGCACTCTCAAAAAAGACCTTACGATCCTCTAACACTTTTAGCAGTTTATTCATTTGAATCGGATGTAACTCTCCAATTTCGTCAATAAACAACACGCCTCCATGAGCTTTCGTTACCGCTCCTGGTTTAGGTTGGGGAATGCCAGCAATACCTAAGGGTCCTGCTCCTTGATAAATCGGATCGTGCACTGAACCTAATAAAGGATCAGCAATCCCCCGATCATCAAAGCGAGCCGTAGTAGCGTCAATTTCCACGAATTTGGCATTAGGCTTGAAAGGAGATAATTTACTTTTTTTAGCCTCTTCTAAAACAATTCTAGCAGCGGCTGTTTTCCCTACTCCTGGGGGACCATAGATAATCACGTGCTGCGGATTGGGTCCGCATAAGGCGGCTCTCAAGGCCTTGAGGCCATCATCCTGTCCGATGATTTCCGAGAACTCTTTTGGTCTGGTTTTTTCGGCTAACGGTTCTGTTAACGAAATTGCTTTCAATCTATGTAATTTTTCTAGTTCTTTGCGAGATTCCCGGTCGATTGCTGACTTATTACCTTGTTGCTGTCGCAATAGATTCCAGAAATATAAGCCAATGACAATGGCAAAAAAGAAGTTAATTAAACTAAAAATTCCCATCAAAGTGAACCACCTACCTTTATTTTCAATACTTATAGTATGTCCTACAAAGGCAAAAAAATAAGGTAGGAACTTAATCCTACCTTACTTTTTATGCTGTTTCATCTTTTAATTTACTATCACGAATTAATCTAGGTGATTCTTGTTTTAAAACTGCTTCTTTAGTAATCACACATTTCTTCACATCAGGTTCTGATGGAACGGTGTACATCATATCTTGTAAAATACTCTCCAGAATTGACCGTAAGCCACGTGCTCCAGTTTTTTGTTCCAATGCTCTTTCAGCAATTGCTTCCAAAGCATCTTGTTGAAATTCCAGTTCTACACTATCCATTTGCAATAACTTAGCAAACTGTTTTACTAAGGCATTCTTCGGTTTAGTAAGAATTTCAACTAAAGCTTCCTTATCTAGGGCATCTAATGAGACAATTACTGGAACCCGCCCGATAAATTCTGGTATCAAGCCATATCGCAATAAGTCTTCAGGCATAATCTGTCTTAAAATATCGCCGATTTTCTTTTCTTCTTTGGTTTTAATGTCGGCGCCAAACCCCATGGTTTTATGACCAACCCGTCTCTCGATAATCATTTCTAAGCCATCAAAAGCACCACCACAAATAAATAGAATGTTAGTAGTGTCTATTTGAATAAACTCTTGATGCGGATGTTTCCGTCCACCTTGAGGAGGTACACTAGCAATGGTTCCCTCTAAAATCTTTAATAAAGCTTGTTGAACCCCTTCTCCAGAAACATCTCGTGTAATTGACGGATTTTCTGATTTACGAGCAATTTTATCGATTTCATCAATGTAAATGATCCCACGCTCAGCACGTTCCACATCATAATCAGCTGCTTGAATCAGCTTTAACAATATATTCTCTACGTCTTCACCTACATAACCAGCTTCTGTTAAGCTAGTCGCATCTGCAATGGCAAATGGTACGTTGAGAATCCGTGCCAAAGTTTGAGCTAATAATGTTTTACCACTTCCTGTGGGTCCTAGTAGCAAGATGTTGCTTTTCTGCAATTCCACATCATCATGTCTACTATCATTATTCACTCGTTTATAATGATTATATACAGCGACTGCTAACGCCTTCTTGGCATCTTCTTGTCCTATGACATATTCGTCAAGGATTTTTTTGATTTCCATAGGCTTAGGGATATTTTCTAATTCTACATGTTCTTCTTCGGTAAATTCTTCTTCTATAATTTCATTGCATAATTCAATGCATTCATCACAAATATATACCCCTGGCCCGGCGATGAGCTTTTTTACCTGTTCCTGGACTTTGCCGCAAAAGGAACATTTTAGCTGCCCTTTATCATCGCCAAATTTAAACATCTTATCACCTCTCTAGGACTTGGTAAGCTCCCTGGCGTGAGTCATAACTCCATCAATGAGTCCATACTCTGCTGCTTCTGTAGCACTTAAGTAATAATCACGATCCGTGTCCTTTTCAATCTTTTCTAACGGTTGACCAGTGTGGGTGTGTAAAATTTCATTCAGCAGATTTTTTAATCTTAAAATTTCACGAGCTTCAATTTCAATTTGACTAGCCTGACCCCGCGCTCCACCAATCGGTTGATGAATCATAATTCGGGAGTTTGGTAAGGCATAGCGCTTACCTTTAGTACCAGCTGTCAATAATAAAGCTCCCATACTTGCTGCCATTCCTACACAGATTGTTGACACATCTGGTTTAATGTATTGAATTGTGTCGTAAATTGCTAGTCCAGAATATACTACACCACCAGGACTATTAATATACAAGTATATATCTTTCTCTGGATCCTCAGATTCCAAATATAATAACTGAGCCACAACTAAATTAGCCACATAATCGTCGATTGGGCCAGCCAAAAAGATAATCCGCTCTTTAAGGAGGCGGGAGTATATGTCAAACGCCCTTTCCCCGCGATTCGTCTGCTCAACAACCATCGGTACTAATGTTGACATTCAATTCCCCTACCTTTCTAACTACTCGCTATCTTCCTCCGAGCTTTCCTCTTCAGCTATAACCTCAGTAACTTCCGCATGCTCAATTAAGAAATCTGCACATTTTTCCATTTTAATGCTAATTTCTAAATCACGTTTGCGACTTTCCCATTGATGACGAGCATTTTCTGGGTCATAGCTGTCTTTAACCATCTCCTCAAGCTTATTATTGACTTCTTCTTCAGTGGCAGTAATTCCTTCCACCTTGATTATTTCACTTAAAATTAAGTCTTTCTTAATTTGTTCAGCAGCTTGAGCCCGCATATCTTCTTTAATGGTTTCTTCATCTGTTCCAGCTAGCTCTGCATATTTTTCTAAATTTAATCCTTGGTACATTAAACTAACGTTAAAATTATTTAATAGATATTCTGCTTGTTCTTCAACTAAGGTATTTGGCAGAACAATTTCCTCGCTGTTAGCAATTATCTGCTCTAATATCTTATTCTCCAATTCTTTTTTGGTTCTGCGGGTCGACTCTTCTTCTAATTTCTCCCGGATATCTGCTTTTAATTCAGCTAAGCTTTCGAAGTCACTAACATCTTTAGCAAACTCATCATCTAATTCCGGCAATAAACGTTCTTTTAAACCACGAATTTTTACCTTAAAAGTTGCATCTTTACCTG
>JAAYMV010000039.1 GCA_012521185.1 Bacillota bacterium | reverse complement strand
TTCAGTGCCGCTTTAAGATTACCAATACCCAATCCTGTATCAATTAATACTGCAGATTTTACACCAATCAATAGGTATGAATGAACCTTCTCCCAATGGCCGTATTCACTGATGGCATACGTTGTTTGATCAATCTTTCCCACTGTAAACCAATCGTCAGTAACTGCCAAAACTATGCCTCCTAACCCAAATATCTGTTCATACATTCATTCGTGACTGAATAATAAACACCTTCCTGTTTACAAACACCACCCGCAACCTATATTGCAAAAACGCCCTTATGTACCACACAGAAGAGCGTTTTAACAGGGATTATTAACTTCTTGTCATGCAGAGGTTTCCAAAGCTGAGGTTTGATATAACTCCCGAATACCTTTAGAACCGACCATAGCAAATCCAATACCCACAAGTGCAATACTACACAACAACAAAAAGTAAAATGGTGCTATAATATCAACTAAAACACCAAACAGAGCTGTTGATATTGGCACTAACATCTGTACTAGACTATCCAGTAAGCCAAAAACGCGTCCCCGATATTGATCAGGTACTTGCTCTTGTAAGGTTACGGAAAAAGGTACATTAACACAGACGTTTAAAATTCCAATAAAGAAATTCGGTATAACTAAACTAAGTATAATAAAGAGCTGACTAGAATTTAAGTAAACATAGGGTAAAGCAACTAAACTGATTAAAAAAGCCATAATCCCTTGCCCAATAATTCCCCACACTAATAAGCGTTCTTTACTAATATGTTTAGTAAAAAAGCCAATTAGGACTGTACCAAGCAACAATCCAACTGGAAAACTGGATTGAGTCAAACCATAATGCTGAGCTTCCATTAGCAATACTTCTTTGCCGAAGTAAGGAAATACTACGCTAAATATTGGTGTAGCAATAAAATTGAGCAAAACAGCAAAGGAAATTACTGTTTTCAGTCCTACACTTTGCCAAATATAAGTTAATCCTAGTTTAAAGTTTGCAGCAAATTGTTGCAATGGTTTTTGTTCAGATATTATGGCAGTTTGTTTTGGAAACCGGATAAACATTTCAGATATAGCTGACATAATAAAGGCAACTCCAGTGAGACAAAAAACACCTATATAACCAGTGGTTCCTAAAACAAAAGCTCCCGCAACTGGGCCAATAATCCCTGTAGCACTTCGAGAAAAACTGTTCAAGGCATTAGCTCGCACCAAATTTTCTCGTTTTACTATACCTGGAATCGATGCAGAGATAGCTGGTCCAAATAAAACCCCACAAAGTGAAAGTATAACAGTAGCAAGGTAAAGAATGGACATATTTAGTTTACCAAGATAGTAGATACCACCTAAAGTCAGTAAGATCAGACCGCGGATTACATCAGTTAAAACAACTATTGCTTTTCGATTCCACATATCAGCTAAAACCCCTGTAAAAGGAGCCAGCAATACAGAAGGCAATGAGGATGCCAATAACACTGTACCTAAAGCTGTCCCTGAACCAGTTAAATCTAGTACCAGCCAGGTTAGAGCAAAGTAATGAATTCCATCGCCAATCTGGGATACCAATCTTCCCCAAAACAATAAACAAAAATCACGATTGATGAATAGCTTTTTTCTTTGACTACTAGCTTTATCCACCACTTAAATCATCCCTACCTTTATATTTTTATAACTATAGCTTAGCCAGTAAGAACCCGAATCAACAGCGGCTTTGGCAGGGAAATTTATCCGTCTTGAGACGGATTTATTTGCCGAAGAAAAAAAAGCAAAGACAGCCGTGACTAGGCTAAATACAGCCATTAAGTTAAAACCTGGTAGATAACTGCTTGTCCGATCATAAGATAAACCAACTACGTATGGACCAACTAATACACCAATATTTAAACAGGTTGATAAGATACCATAACCTAAACCAGTTAGTTCCCTTGGTAAGCACTTAGGAACTAAAGCAAAAGTAGGCGCTGGAATTAGTGCTGCAAAAATACCAATCAAGCTTCCGATTAGTAACGGATTTAAACTAGTCCGAGGTACTAACCAAAGCAGGAACGCTAACGCAATACTTCCAATAGCAATTAAATACTCAGCATTACTATACTTATCAGTTAAGGATCCGACAAAAGCACTTATTAACAGAGCACCAACCATTAATAAGCTTGTTAAAAAACCAGCATAACTCACACTATATCCCTGTGAGACGAAATAATCACCTGCAAAGGAAAGATAAGAAATAGAAGCTGCATTGTACATCATCCAAATAGCTGCTACCAGCCAAATTGGCCATCCAGCGCTTCTAATCATTGAAAGGCTTGAAGTAAAATTTAAATGTCTAGCAGCTTGCTGTTGTTCAACTAATGGGTTTTTAAAGTAAAAGAGGACTAACATCACTAATGAATATGTAGACACTAACAGCAATGGTACTCTCCAGCTTGACAAACTGGCTATCAAGCCAAAAGCATTTAAAGTAATAATCGTACCTAAAGGCATTACCATATTGAAGATTCCCATTACCTGACCCAACTTGTCTTTGGCAAACTGTTTTGATAACACCTGAGGGGCTATAATTGAAACTGTTAAAGCACCAATTCCAGAAATCAGTCGACCAAGAACAAGCATTGAATAGCTACCGCTGAAAACCACAATAACTGAGCCAACCAAAGTAATAATTAATGCTAAAGTTCCTACTGTTTTCGCTCCATAAACATCCGCTAAAAGTCCACCGGGAATAGAAATCAGAATACCTGGCAAAGCAAATAAACTCATTAAAGCTCCAGCTTGAGCATGAGAGATATCTAAATCTGAAATAATCAGGCTAAACAATGGTGGAAAACCCTGAAAAACTATGGCAAAGACTAACATAAAAGCACAAATGAAAAGTAAAACATTCAAAGATGAAGACTGCTTCATTGTGAACACCTCATCACTTTCATAGTTTAAAAAACCTCGGTTCCGCCTAAGCAAAACCGAGGTTCTTACTGGTAAAACTAGCGTTGTACTCGAGCATTTCCTTCCCAAATAGCCCAAACTTGTGCTTCATCAACAGGCTGCGCATAATCTGTTAAGAAGGTAGTTGCCATGGCTCCAGTTGCCCAAGCAAACTGCACCCATTTTTCTGTAGGCCATTCCCGTAAAATGGAGTATAACAAACCACCAACGAAACCATCGCCGCCGCCAATTCGATCTAAAACAGTAATTGACCTTGGTTCTACCACATGCCATTGCTCACCAGTTAGTAAAATGGCTCCCCATAGGTGGTTGTTTACATCTATTACTTCCCTTAATGTATTGGCGAATACGGAAGCATTGGGGAATGCGTCCTTAACTCGTCCAATCATTTCTTTGAAATTGTCAATGGTCTCAGTAATATCTTTTCCGCCTGCTTCAGGTCCTTGGATACCTAAGCAAAGCTGATAATCTTCTTCATTTCCAATTAAAACATCTGAAATACTAGCAATCTCAGTGAAAATATCTCGTAATTCTTTTTCTCGACCTTTCCAGAAAGTAGCCCGATAGTTTAAGTCAAAAGATATTTTTGTGCCATATTTTTTCGCTGCTCTAGCTATTTCTAAACAGAATGTGCTAGTTTCTTCAGAAAGTGCTGCAATTAAGCCTGAGATATGAACAATTTGGGCACCTTCTTCGCCAAAAATCCTATCTAAATCAAAATCCTTAACATTCAAAGTTCGGCCAACTTCACCAGCCCGGTCATTATGTACCCGCGGGCCGCGCGATCCCCAACCGCTATCAGCAACATTAAACTGATGACGATAACCCCATGGACCACCTTGATCAACTTCTGGACCTTCAAAATCCATGTTCCGGCTTCTTAAGTCTCGCTTAATAAATTCAGCAATCGGACTGCCTTTTACAAAGGTAGTCAAGACTTTTACTGGCAAACCTAAAAATGACGAGATGCTGGCCACATTGGTTTCCGCACTGGTAGCATGCATGATAAAGGTGTCACTGCTGTATACAGGCTGACCATATAAAGGAGTAATCCGCACACCCATACTGGTAGGAACAATCAAAGCATACTTACTATCTTTCCGCAACTCAATACTCATTCGAAAACCTCCTTAGAATGTTAATATTTAGCTATAGACTTATTAGCATACATTAGATAAAAAACTTTTAATTCCTGCTAATAGTATTTGCTACTAATTTCTCAAACTATCGTTGGTAAACGGTAAAGCTAATTTCCAGACCACTTTCTTCATCAAGTTCTGTACGCCTGCTAATTTCCTGAAACTGGATTAGTTTTTCAACCGGAAAATAGGTATCACCGGCAAACTCCTGATGAACCCAGGTAATATAAAGCTTGTCACACAGATCAATAAACTGCTCGTAAAGCTGACCGCCACCAATCAAGAAAACCTCTTCATCGGCATTTATCAAATATTCAAGTTCGTTAGAATCGTGATAAACACGGACACCAGCAGGTGCCTGAAAATCTTGATTGCGGGTTAACACAATATGTTCTCTTCCTGGCAGCAGGCCTGGTAAACTTTGGAAAGTTTTTCGACCCATTAAAATCTTTTTTCCCATGGTCTTTTCTTTGAAGTACTTTAAGTCTTTCGGTATCCGCCATAACAACTGGTTATCTTTGCCAATTACTCCATTCTCTGAGACTGCTACGATTAAGGAAAGCATCAAACTGATACCTCCATTTTAATCTTCCCACAATGCTTGTAATCAATTAGTTTAATATCATCAATGGTAAAATCATAAAAATCTTTTATATCTGGATTAATCCAAAGTTTCGGCGCTGGATAAGCTTGATTAGCTCGGGATAATTGTAATTTCATGCCGTCAACTTGGTTTTCATAAATATGAGCATTGTTAATTACATGAGTAAACAAGCCAACTCTTAAACCAACTACCTGAGCAATTAAATGAACTAAAACAGCATACTGAGTAGTATTGAACGGTACACCTAAAGGAATATCTCCACTTCTTTGCACTAACATACAATTTAACCGTCCATCAGTTACATCCCACATGGTTAGAAAGGCACAAGGCTGTAATGTCATCTCCGGTAGGTCTTCAATGTTCCACAATGAAACTATCATGCGACGATCTTGTGGATTAGTCTTTAATGTTTCAATTAATTTATCTACCTGCTGATATTTTTTAATTTGATAACCATAAGCCTTACCAATCGTGTTATTCTCATCCACCCACTGATCCCAAATATGAATATTTCTTTCATTTAACCAAGTAACATCATTAGTTTGCTGCTGCCAGATCCACAACATCTCCTGCACTGCTGTTTTAAAAGCCACAAACTTAGTAGTTAAAATCGGGAATTCTTCTTCTAAATCAAACTGCATGATTTGATGGGGTAATTTATAAGTAGGCACACCTGTGCGATTTTGGTCATAATACCCATGCTCTAAAATTCTTTTCACAATCTCTAAATATTGTTTATCTGCTAAACTCATAATTGCCACCTCTCATAAAAGCACTCTGGGTATATACTTCTCTATTTCTAAGCTAATTCCTACTTTATTATTTCCTGATAAAGGGCTAGAATCCGGCGGCCCATTAAATCTAAATCAAAGTACTTTTCTGCTAACCGACGTGCCTGTTTACGATATAAATTCAAGTCTACACCACTAGTTAATTGGATTAAATCCTCCAAAACCACGCAACTGCGAGCCCGAGCTAAGCCGTAATTTGGAAAAGCATCAACAGCAAAGTTTTGACGACGTAGTAACTCCTCAGTTACTAATCCCCCATAACCATGTCCAATTAGCATACCAACACTGCCACAAGCCATTGCTTCTCTTAAAGAACGACCATGGGCATAAGTTATGTGACTGTTTTGTAAATAGGGTACCGGATCATCTGTCCACTTGATATGCGGCATATTTCGAATCCGATAGTCTGTAGAACCAAGAGCTATGATCTGAATATTGTTAGGCAATGAAAGTGCTATTTGATCCAGTATCTTAATACCCTTAGACAAATGACCATCTACACGACCATACCACAAAACATTGATTACCTGTGGGTTTTCTGTAAGCCAGTCATTTTTTACTGTAAATCTTTTAGTATCAATACCATTTTCAATTATCACTATTTTATCTAAGTAAGGGGTTGCTGATTTAGCCTGTCCCGGTCCAACAGCAATAATCTTCTTAGCAGCTTGCAATGTTCTACCAAAGAATAAGGGCCAAAGATAAATTGAATGCAAAGTCACAATAAAAGGCACATCTAATCGCTTACTAACTTCGGCAACCATGGTAAAAGTAGCATGCGAATGGGCATGAATCAACTGGGTTTTGTTTTGCTTAATAAATGCAGCTAACTCATCTGCAGTTTCAAAAATACAATAGTTATGTTCACCAAGGTTAGCAAGTAACTGTTGTTCTTCTGCCTCAGACAAAAAATTCACCTTCTTATAAGCAACAGCAACCTCCACGCCTTGGCCTTCTAAATACCGAACTAAATCACGGACATGAGTCATTAGTCCACTATGGCAAAGAATCGAAGTTAATAAAACACGCATCAATTGAGCCTCCCCGGCTTTGATAATAAAAGCATAAGTAGGATAAAGCTCCTACTTACGCTTAGCCTTAAAGCCCTAAAAAGAGTAAAACAATTATTAGTAAGATTAATATGATTAATAAGGCATTTAAATCAATAGTTGGATACATAACTAATCCCCCCCAAAATCCTATGCTACCCACTCATTAGCTAGACTACTTTTATTCTATTCATTGTGTAATATTCTGACTTAGACTTACATTCCCATTTTTGTCAACTCACCTAGCAGGAACCCTCAAACTTATCGAGAATGGATATCAATATAATTAGCTAAATTTTAATGGAGGTAAATAAAATGAAAAAGGCCTATGATTTAGCACTAGAGTTAGAACTTGAGGGGAAGCAATATTACTTAAGTCAAGCTGCCGCCACTAATGATCCAGAGCTAATCAAATTATTTCAGATGCTTGCCGATGATGAACAAAAACATTATGATCTTGTAAAACAAATGAAAGAACAGAATCCAGAATCGGGTGTCCATGTTTCCTCACAATCTGTTGCGCAAGCTAAATCAATATTTGCTGATAAAGTTAAAAGTGGTTATACTTTCCAGGCAGAAGCAAATCGACTAGAAGCCTATGAACACGCCATCCAACAAGAAATTGAAACTTATAAACTCTATCATGACCTAGCTAAACAAGCAGAAACTGATGAGGCAAAACAGTTATTCAATCGTTTGGCAAAGGAAGAAAAAGGCCACCAAATAATTCTTGAAAATTTACTGGTCTTAATTCGCCGGCCATACGATTGGGTTGAAAGTGCTGAATTTGGTCGTATGGAAGACTACTAATAGCAAGGAGGCTTAGCCCTCCTTGCTATTAGTTTATATTCCTATTTTTAGCAACCCGTAATAATAGACTAGTACCAATCACTTTCAAAAACATAAACTAATATATATCCTTCCGTAGATGGGAGTTGTGAAGATGAAACCATTGAACATTCTCATGATACTGGATTCATTGGAAATTGGAGGTACCGAAACCCATGTCTTAGAAATCTCCAAAGCTCTTCAAGCCCGTGGCCACAAAATAGTGATTGGAACTAGTGGCGGACCTTTCGCTCAAAGATTTCAACAAGCTGGTTTAAAACTAATACCCATGTCCTTTCAATCTGATAATCCAATCCATACAAACTACACCGAGTTATTGCAACAAATGCGCGATATTGTCGTAGAACATGAAATCGAACTGATTCATGTTCACTTAATTGCGGGGCTAAAAATAGCTAATCAAATCTCACAAGAAATGTTAATTCCAGTAGTTTTTACTGCACATGGTATGTTCTATCCTTGGAGACAGTTACAATCTCTAATAGACGGCTGCGAGCATGTTATTGCTGTTAGTCACCCGGTAGCGAATTGGATTAAACTGCGCATGGGTTTCCCCCAAAAACAAACAACAATTATTCCTAACGGTATTGATATGGACTATTTTGCTCCAAGTAAAACACCGAGCAATAAATTTCGCCAAGAATTAGGAGTCAAAGATTCAGACTTCTTAATATCTTTAGTTAGTCGGATGGCTTGGGGAAAAACTAGGATTATTGAAAATGCTATTCAAGCCATAGAAAACTTAGCTACACGCTACAATGTAAAATTGGCCATTGTTGGCAGTGGTCCTGATAGCCCCTTTATTAGAGCCTTAACAACAATGGTTAACAAACGACATTCAGAAGACTTGATCTTTTTAACTGGAGCCTTATTAGATCCAATTGAAGCTTACCAAGAATCTGATTTAGTTATTGGTACTGCCCGCGTAGCTTTAGAGGCAATGAGTTGCGGTAAACCTGTCCTAGCTGCTGGTAATTCAGGCTATGTAGGACTAATCACTCCTGAAAACTTTGCAGCTCACTGGAAACTTTATTTTGGTGATCATGATTATCTTTCATTTCCGAATTCCAGCAAGTTAGAACAAGATTTAGAACAAATAATTACTAAACCTGATTTGCTAGAACAAGCCAAACAAATTCGACCACTAATGCTTGATTATTTTTCTATTGAAAGTACTATTAACCAAATTGAACAAGTATATGCCCAAGTACTGGCAATAGATACTGTCCAAGACTCAAGTACTGCAAGCATTCACGATTTAAAACCAGAGATTTCGACCACAGTTATACCACCTGTAGTAACAGAAAGAGCAGTTGAAATGCCTATTCCCGAAAAGGCAGCACCAAAGGTAACCATCAAGGATAGCCCTAAACTGGCAGCTACCCCCCTTGTTAGTGTTGTGATTCCTACCTACAACCGAGCAAAATATCTTAGCCAATGTTTAGCAGCATTATTTAAGCAAACTTACCGCCCAATAGAAATTATTGTGATTGACGACTGTTCGACAGATAACACAAGCAAAGTGGTAGAGCAATGGCTGAAAAAAGTTAAAAGTGATGAATTAACATTGCGCTATCATAAATTACCTGTAAACCTAGGATTTGCTTCAGCAGTTTCTATTGGCTATTATTTAGCACAAGGCGAGTTTGTGGCTAATCAAGATTCCGATGATATTAGTCATCCTGAACGAATTGCCAGCCAAGTACAGTTTTTATTAACCAACCAGGATTACGACTTAGTTGGCACTAACTACGAAGTTTTTACTCATAATCTCAATCAAACCAAAAAAGCTTATCTGGTTCGCTATGATAACAACATCGTTAAATGCTATCGTGAAGGTAACCATTGTGTCTGCTTCGGTTCTTTAATGATTCGCAGAAAAGTAATCGATAAAATTGGCGGTCTAACTAAATTCATGGTAGGAGCTGAAGATTATGAGTATGTTGCTAGAGCTATTGTCCAAGGCTTCAACGTGCAAAACCTACGCCCTGTCTTGTATTATTATAGGCAACATCAAGAACAGCGTTCAAAAGAATTCTATAGTCTTCGTTCTAGCCTTACAGCTCATGTTAAGGAGGAGGAGCAATGAAGAAAAGAAACATTCTCTATATTGGCTGGGTAGGCTTTGCCAATCATGGTGATGATCTAACTCGCAATATTTTTCTTGATTTGATCACTAAAGAAGCCAAAAAAAACAAGCTAGAGCTAGATATAAAAGCACTCTACCCTTCAAACTTCAACGAGTATCTGTTAGCTAGAATTAACCCTGATTTAGTAGTTTTAGGTGCAGGCTCGCTTTTTGAACCTGTGTATCTAAAACCACTAGTGCTAGCTCAGCAACAAGGTATTCCCACAGTCATTTGGGGATCGGGCTACGACAGTATTGCTGAGGGAGATATTAATAGTAGTCAAATAGATCCTGACTCCGCCTATATGATTCGACAAGTAGTTACCAATGCCAATTTAGTAGGCGTTAGAGGACCATTTACAAAGCAAATGTTGGATAATATCGGTGCAAGCCATCCGCAACTGCACATCTCTGGCGACCCTGGTCTGCTACTAAAAGCAACTCGTACTAAGAAAAATACCAGTCCAACAATTGCCGTTAACTGGGGAACAGCCTTTAATCGGGTTTATGGCGGCAATGAAACTACTGCCATGAACCAACTAGCCAAGGCTTTAGATAAATTACTTGACTTCCAGATAATCATTTATCCTGTTTGGGAGAGAGATATTGAATCATGCAGGGAGCTTTATGAGGCGATAAACAACAAAGAATCGGTAATCTTATTAGAGCAAGTACCTTCGCCTCAGGAACTAATTGATTTGTACCTCCGAAGTAAGCTGACAATCAATATGAAACTCCATGCTAATGTTTTTTCAGCAGCCCTGAACCGCCCATTTATCTGTTTGGCTTATCGTCTTAAAGGTCTAGACTTTGCCGCCTCACTCAATTTATCTGATTTGGCTTTTCCTCTATCCACACCTAAATTATCAGATAAGATTTTAGGAGCTGTAAGAAAGGTTTCACAGAATCCTTCAATGTATATTGAACGAATCAACCAACAAAAAACTATTTATGAAAAACATTTATTAGAACTTATTCAAGGTGTGGTAAAATTACTAATTTAAGTAAAAAGCAGCTATGTACTGTAGCTGCTTTTGTTTTCCGACAAAAGGTAGTCTTAATGTACTGTAAATTTACAATTATGTAATTTAAATCTGATTATTGCTAAAAAACGAGTCTAAACAGACTCAATGGCCATTTATCGAATTTTGCGTTTATCGGAATATATTGTATGATCAAAGTTAATATGCGGCAATCTGACATTTTTTTACTTAATGAAGACGACCGTTGTTTGAATTTACAGTAAATTTGCGAATTAGTTTTCAAAACTATGATTTTCTTTCTAGATCCCTCCTAATGCCGTTACATCTCCATTTGTCAGTTTTTACAATTATCTGAAAACTGAGTATAATGAGGACAAATAAAACAAGGAGGTGATATCATGCAAAAGAAAATCAGTATCCTATTAGTATTCGCCCTATTATTTGCAGGTATCGCACCTGCCTATGCTAGTGCCGCTCCCTCACCCTATATTGTTAAACCAAACGGCATACAATTAAGCGATGCAGAATTAGAGGAACTTAATGGTGAAGTTGCGCCGTGGATAATAGGTGGAGTAGTTGGCGGACTTGCAGACGCCACTATGCAAGCAATCGACAATATTTTAGATGGTGCAGAAGGTCTTGAGATACTAGAAGGCTGTGATAAAGCATTTGTATCAGGTTTTGTTATAGGAGCAGTTGCACCCCCTACAAAAATTGTAACTACTAAAATAGGAGCATTGACAGTGGCTAAAGAAGTCTACGATGTCGGTAAAGCGGCCGTTTCCGTAGCTCAAGGCGCCGCTGGTTATGCCGCCGGAAAAGTATATGAAAAAGTTAAAGAATACTTTTCCTCATCTCAAACCGAGAGTCAACCTTAAGGTCAACATGAGATCCAGCAGTAAGGTATCCTCGTTTTAATCGGGTTTGGAGACATTAGTTGCTTCCAAACCCGACTTAAATGCTTATTATTACAGACAGCAATTTTTTAGGAGGTAAGATATGAAGAAGCTATGGGCTATTAAAATCACTCGTGACTTAACTCTGGGATATGTAGTTTATTCATTTTTAAATATAATAAGCCCCCATGCCGATCTACGCAGCATAGAGAACCTGACTACCAAAACTTTTCTCGCTATAAATTTTAAAAACTTTTTAAAGTTTGTTGCACCAGGTTACTTTGCTGCTCAATTATACTATATCTACTACTTTAGAAAACAAATGAAAAATGAACAACAGCCTGAGGAAGATAATAAAGACCAAAAACAAACTAGTCGAAACCAAAGAGAAATAATATCAAACGGAGGTTATGATGACTAAAGCAAAACTTTAGCAAACTCCTAACTGATTTAATTAAAATATATTTAGTATATCTGTTAACCGAGCTAGTTTGGCCTGACGCTGAAATGCGTGCCTTGAAGCAGGTATTTGTTAAAATACTATTTTCAAAGAGTTTTAACCGGTTTATAAAATTCGGATTGCCGACATATATAGCTGTCCAATTTTACATTTTATTTCCCAGCAAAAACAAATCAAATAGGTATAGGATAAAGAATTAATAGGAGGCATTACATGACCTTTCCCACTAAGAAAATAATTGCATTAAGCTTGCTATTTTTAATGATAGGGAGTAATGCTGTTTTTGCTGTTGAGCACAAAAATATTACATCATATCGAGAGTTAAGATATCAAAATTTATTTGGTCAAACAAATTGGTGGAGCTGTGGACCAGCAACAGTGGCCACTATACTAAATTACTACTATCATATTCCAGTTACTGAACTAGATGTTATAGAACTAGTAGTAACGCTTAGCGATAATGACAGTTTTCTTACAGAAGGCATAAGTTTGCTATTAATTAAACAGATCTTTGAAAGCTTTGGTATCGAAGCGGTTGGTTATAAAATTGAACCTGTCAGCCTTCTAGACTATTTTACTGACGGCGGCTTACCACTAATTTTATATTTTACCAAACCTAAGAAACATTACGTTCTTTGTATCGGAACTATAGGCGCTAGTGAACTACTAGTTTCTGATCCATCCTTTGGTCATTTAACTATTAACATCAATGCATTGGAAGAACTTAAAGGATTTGAAGGAATAGTAATGCTAGCTACTCCTCCTACCGAACAAGATTTTTATGAAATCAAAGATGTTCAAAACAAAATGCTAGAACGCTACCAGCAACGACATTTACAGTTAAGAGCACTAAGATAAGGAGATGAGTATTATCACAGACATTTACAAAGTTTTTAGCCTATTATTGATCTTGCTTATAACCCAATCAACCATTGCTTCGGCAGAGTCTTCACCAATTGATCCAATCAGGCTAGAATATGACAAACTAAGCCATAGTATATCAATTACCCATTTACCTAACTACTCTAGTCTAACCATATTTACAGAAAATGGTTCTGTCGATTATTTAGAAAGAACAGATACCATTAGCTATATGTTTAATAGTCAATATCGAATTCTTGACCAGTTAGCTGTTACCGGTAGTTTAAGTTTCCGGGTGATTACTAGAACTGAATACATTAATGAAGACAAAATTAAGTCTATCAGAGATAATAAAGCAGGGTTTGCACTTGGAGTAAGATACGACAATTATTCTATCCCCTTCAATCCTTCGTTAGAATTTAACTATACATATCCTAATAGAATATGGACAGGATTATCTGGCTGTATAATCCGGGATCCTTTAATACATACCATCGCTTTACACTATACTCCTAAAGCAAAAAATCAATCACAGGAGCTATCATTACTACAAAGTTTAGCTTTCCTGGCTAATGATCGAACTAGTTTACGCGTATCTCTCGTTAGTCTTTTAACAGATAGACAGCTTCCTAGCATTAGTTCTATCACCTTCTCAGCTAGCTATTCCTTGGATCCTGATAAAAAACAGAATATTACCTTAAATAATACTTTGCGTTTTCTCGATAGTGGAATCGGCTTAAGTATCGGAACGAGCTATAGCTTCTAACCAAAAAGCAGCTACTGTTCAGTAGCCGCTTCTGCTTTTTGGGCTTCCAATTTTTTCAATGCTTCCATTAAAGTGCGCCAAGATAATACTGCACATTTGACCCGTGCTGGCATGTTGGAAATATTTTTAAAGGCAATAGCATCCTCTAATACCTCTAGTTCGCTATCCTCAGTAATTTGCTTCTTAATCATGCTTAAAAAGGTGTTAGCTAATTCCAAGGCTTCATCAATTGGTTTTTGATTTATTAAATCTACCATAATTGATGTAGACGCTTGAGAAATTGCACAACCAGCACCAGTAAAAGCTGCTTCGGCAATTTTATTTTGTTCTAGCTTTAATTCTAGAATAATATCATCACCACAACTTGGGTTATAGCCTCTTTCCTGACAATCAGGACTGTGTAAATGTCGTTTATTATGGCTGGATTGACTGTGTTCTAAAATTATTTCACTATAAATTGAGTTAAGATCCATATCCTAACCACTTCCTTACTGATTTGATACTTTCAATAAATACATCAATTTCCTCAAGAGTATTATATAAATAAAAGCTAATCCGTGAGGTAGCCGGGACTTGCAAATATTTCATCAACGGTTGCGCACAATGATGCCCAGCCCGTAATGCTACTCCATAGGTGTCAACTATCGAGGCTACGTCATGAGGATGACAATTAGCAACACTAAAGGAAATTACTCCGCCGCGCTGTTTAACATTATCAGGACCATATACTTTAATATAAGGTATTTCCTTAAGCTTTTCTAAAGCATATGCTGTCAGCTCTAACTCATGCTGATGAACTATTTCTAATCCAATTGCAGTAAGATAATCAATAGCTGCAGCTAAACCTACAGCACCTTCTACGTTAGGTGTACCTGCCTCAAATTTATTAGGAAGCTCGGCAAAGGTAGCCGACTGTTCTTCCACATACTCAATCATATCGCCACCGGTTAAAAAAGGCGGCATCTTTTCTAATAAATTTCTTTTACCATAAAGAACGCCGATACCCATCGGTGCTAACATCTTATGACCAGAAAATACCAGAAAATCGGCGTCAAGCTCTTGAACATCTACAGTAAGATGAGGCACGCTTTGGGCGGCATCGACTACAATTACCGCTCCCACTTTATGAGCATACTCAGCAATTTCTTTAACTGGATAGATTGTGCCCAACACATTTGACATCTGAGCAATGGATACCAGCTTTGTCTTCTCTGTAATCTTTGCCTCAACTTCAGTCATATCTAATCTGTAGTCTGGTGTTAGATAAAGATATTTCAAAGTAGCCTTTTTCGCTTGCGCAACTTGTTGCCAAGGCAAAATGTTACTGTGATGTTCCGAGATGCAGATCACGATCTCGTCACCTACCTCAATCTGGCTCATGCCATAAGAATAGGCAATTAAGTTTAATGCCTCTGTCGCATTTTTAGTAAAAATAACCTCTTGTGCCTCTTTAGCGTTAATGAAAGCTCTAACCTTTTCTCTAGCATCTTCATATGCTTGTGTAGCCAATACTCCAAGAGTATGAGCACCGCGATTAGGGTTAGCATGCATTTTCTCGTTATATAAACGAACTTGTTCCAATACTGCTGAAGGTTTGTGCGTCGTAGCAGCATTATCAAAATAGACCAAAGGTCGACCATTAACTACTTGAGATAAAGTTACAAAGTCTTTCCGGATTTCATGTACATTAAAACTACTCACCGATAAGTCTCCTCTGAATCTCATTTTTAATTACATCTTGAAATTCAGGATCGGGCACTTGGTCAATAATTGGGTTAAATGCTGCTTCTACCACTAATTTTCTTGCTTCTAGCTCGCTAAAGCCACGACTCATCATATAAAACAGTTGAGCAGGATCCACTCTACCAGCACTAGCAGCATGTAAACCTTGCACATCATCTTCCTCAGCTAATAACAACGGTACTGCATCTGACTGGACTGTTTTATCTAATAATATTACATATTCTTCTTCGCTGCCAATTGATTGACTAGAACCTTTTTTAAAATCAATTGTTCCCCGAAACATTTTCTTGGCTTGGTCTTTTAAAGCACCTTGCGTTTCAATTTTGCTAACACTACGACGTCCTTGATGAATCATATGATAACTTAAATCTAGCTGACGATGATGATCACCAATATAAATTGAGTACATATTGGCTTCAGCAGCTTCATCAAGATTACTATTATAATTAGTAATACTTTGATCACTACCAAGTTCAGCTTGTAGCCAGTTTACCTTAGCCCCATAACCTACTATGGCTAAATTCGAATCAAAATGAATGGACTGATCATTCATTCGTTGCAATTTCACTATGGTAATCTCTGCCCCTGGCTGAGCAAATATACGAGTTACTCCATTGTGTAGAGCACTAACATCACCAACGGTACGATAATCAATAATAATCGTTGCCTTACTATACTCTCCTGCAAAAATTAAGTTATTATCGATTAGCAAATCATTAGGTTCAGCTAAATTATATTGAAGTCTAATAGGTTCCTGGATAGCAACTCTTGGTGGAAGCTGTAATAAAATACCAGCATTAAAAGATTTTTCTCCCGCTGCAACTAGTTCATTCGAAACACCATAAGCTCCATGAACTGGAATAAAGTGCTGATATTCACCTTGTTCTACTTGGGTAATATTTTTAACTAACTCATGTCTAGTCTGTAGAAAGTCATCTGTATACGCTTTTATTTCCCGAGTAATGTTTTGCTTAAGATATAACTGATTGGCCCCTAACCACCGATAGGTTATTACTGGCAATCTGTTTAACGCTTCTGTTACTTGAATACCCACTGCTATCCCCCCTAACCTATAGTTCCTTCAAGTTCTAAGTTGATTAAATTATTCATTTCCACCGCATACTCTAAAGGCAATTCTTTAGCAATTGGTTCAGCAAAACCTCTAACAATAGTGGCCCGGGCTTCTTCTTCACTTAAGCCACGAGTCATGAGATAATAGATTGCTTGATCACTAATTCGGCCAATTTTAGCTTCATGACCAATATCAACTTCATCAGTCCCTAATTGAATCACTGGAATTGTATCCGAACGGGATTCATTGTCTAACATTAAGGATTCACAGGTTATAGTAGATTTACTATGATGGGCATTAGGTGAAACTTTTACCATTCCCCGATAAACAGCAACTCCTCCACCTTTAGAAATTGATTTAGAATTAATGGTCGATGTTGTATAAGGAGCTGCATGCACCACCTTAGTACCTGTATCCAAATATTGACCGCTGCCAGCAAAGGTAATTCCCGTAAACTCAGAACGGGCTCGCTCCCCTTTTAAGATGCTCATTGGATACAACATGGATACTTTAGAACCAAAAGAGCCAGATACCCATTCAATAGTACCATCCTTTTCCACCACACAGCGTTTTGTATTCAAGTTATACATGTTGGTGGACCAGTTTTCAATGGTACTGTATCTGAGATAAGCACCTTCTTTAACGAATAATTCTACGCAACCAGCATGAAGATTATTAACCCGATATTTTGGTGCCGAACAGCCTTCAATAAAATGGAGTGAGGCTCCTTCTTCCACAAGAATCAAAGTGTGTTCAAACTGACCAGCACCTGGCGCATTTAATCTAAAGTAAGATTGTAATGGAATATCTACTTTTACTCCTGCTGGCACATACACAAAAGAACCTCCTGACCAAACAGCACCATGTAATGCGGCAAACTTATGATCACTTGGCGGTACTAAGGTCATAAAATATTCCCTGACAATATCCTCATATTCTTTGATAGCAGTCTCCATATCTAAGTAAACTACACCTTTTTTGGCAAAGTTCTTTTGAATACTATGGTAAACTACCTCAGAGTCATACTGAGCACCAACACCAGCAAGAAATTCATGTTCAGCTTTGGGAATTCCTAGCTTGGTAAAGGTATTCTTTATATCTTCAGGAATATCATCCCAGCTATACTGCAAATCTGTCGGTGGCTTTACGTAAGTAACGATATTTTCGACATCTAAATCCGTTAAATCTGGCCCCCATGGCGGTACATCTAATTGATTATAGATTTCTAAAGACTTCAAACGAAAATCCCGCATCCACTTGGGCTCATCTTTTTGCTCAGAAATTTCCATCACAATATCTGGAGTCAAGCCTCTATTGGTTTTATAACTGTAGCGAAACTCATTTTTTTCATCAAACACTTTTCGGTCTATATCAGCCACATAGGTCTTTTGAATTGGTCTAGCTTCCATATATTTCATACCCTTTCCTTAATTTTTAAAGGCGACAAAACCTTCTTTTTCCATTTCCTCTACCAAACTAGCATCGCCACTTTTAGCAATACGCCCATCTACAAGAAAATGGACATGATCTGGTTGAAGGTAATCTAGAATATTACTATGGTGAGTAATGATAATAATGGAATTATCAGGACTTTTATATTCACTAATACCTTTAGCTACAGCTCGGACTGCATCCACGTCTAAACCTGAATCCGTTTCATCTAAAATAGCTAATTTAGGCTCTAAGATGAGCATCTGCAAAATTTCACTTTTCTTTTTCTCACCGCCTGAAAACCCAGTATTTAAATAACGAACTGCATATTCTTCTTTCATATCTAAAACTTGCATCTTTTCTTTTAGTAACTTCTTGAATTCTAATACTTTAATTGGCTGACCATCAATGGCGACTTTAGCAGAACGCAAGAAATTTTCAACAGTAATTCCAGGAATTTCTTCTGGATATTGGAAAGACAAGAAAAAGCCTAATTTAGCCCGTTCATCTACAGAAAGCTCATTAATCACTTGTCCTTCAAACTCAATAGTTCCATCAATAATCTCATATTTAGGATCCCCCATTAACACATTAGCTAAGGTGGACTTACCGGCTCCATTTGGACCCATAATTACATGAACCTCTCCTCGTTTAATTTCTAAGGAAAGTCCGCGTAAAATCGGTTTGTCTTCAATGTTTACAGTTAGATTATTAATCACCAAAAATTTATTTGACATCTTCAATCTCCTTACGATTTGATATCCTACTATTTCACTCTGATTTAAATTATAGCATAGCATACTTGCGTGCGCAACTAATTTCTTAGGCAAATAAAAAAGATACGGAATGCGGTTTTCCGTATCTTTTAAGCTTAACAACAGTTATTATTACACATGCCACACCGCGGATTATCAAAGATGGAGTGACCTATTTTTTTCAACAAATCTAGCAAAGCAGTTCTTTCTTCAACTGATAAATCCTGCAGAAAAGTATCTTCCCACTCTTTCAATAATGCTAAAATCTGCGGTTTAATTTCCAGGGCTTTACTAGTTAAATATACTCGATAGGCTCGTTTATCATTCACATCAGCTTTTCGTATTACATAGCCTTCTTGCTCCAATTTTTTTATGGATCTTGTAGTATTAGCGCCATCTATGTTTAAATAGGAAGATAATTCCTCCTGATTCACTCCATCACAATGGTATAACTCCAACAAAAACATAATTTGGCCAGAGCCAATATTAAACTCTTTTAGACCTTTGACTACATGACTAATAGATAGCCGATGAAGCACCGAAAACCATCTACCAATATAGTCATCAGGACATTTTTTCATACTGCATGTTCCTTTTCTACTTGACTTTTCAATAAGGCTAACAAAACACAGTCTTCCCACTGATTACGATGTTTTACATAAAGAAACTCCCGCAACAATCCTTCTTTTTGAAAACCTAAGCTCTCCAATAAGCGGATCGATGCCTGGTTTTCTGGAAAAACGGATGCTTGGATCCGATGGATGCCAATTTCGTTAAAGCCAAAAGGGATAATTGCCTGCAAAGCTTCCTTCATAATACCTTTTCCCCAATACTCTTTAGCTAACTCATATCCTAATTCGCATAACGAAAAACGGTAAAAATCGCTAAAGCCACAAGAACCAATAATCTTGTCGGAAGGTTTTAAGGTGATTGCCCAACGGATAGACAGTTCTTCTTGGTAGCCATGCCTAAAATAACGGACGAAACCTCGACCATCAGCCACGGTTGCTGGCCACCAGTCATAATACCTAGCTACATCCTCATTAAAGTAGGCGCAAATATCAGGTCCATCCTCATAACGTAATTCTCGCAATCGTAAGCGTTCTGTTTCTAGAACTGGAAACTTTGAAAAAAACGACATAAATCCACCCTTTTATTCAATTGTAATTTACTAACTTTAGTTTACCACAATATATTTTTTTGCCTAGCTAGAAATTTGCTCCTTTTGAAATTCGGAAACCAGCTGCATAATCCGTTTCCCATATTCAACATAAACTTGATATTTATATTCATCCGGAGTCTGCTGCATTGCCTGTTGATGGAAAACACTGCCCATATGTGGCTCAATGGAAATACCACCGTCGTAGCCATTCAGGAGCAAATCTTTTAATACTCGTCGCACTTGACCATTTCCTTCACCTGGAAAAGTATACCTGGGCTTGTTTTCTTCAGGTAAAAATATAGCATCTTTAATATGTACATAGACTATCTTATCTTTGAGAATTTGATAAGCTTCCCAAGTATCCTGTTTTTGATAAGGAGGTTGCCCCATCCGGTTATCAGAAAAGATTGGATTACCCGTATCAAAGACAAATTTAAAATTCGGTGAATCAAATTTGGTTACTAATTTCTCCATATGTTTATAGGATTGGGAAAAATAATTCATACAATTTTCATGAACATAGATAATATCCGCTTCTTCACATAACCCGATTAAAACCTTTAATTTTTCAGTAACTAATTTTTCTAACTCCGGACTATCTTCAGCTGGAATGCTAAAGCTCATTCCCCGAAGCATTTTTGTTCCTAACCGCTGCATTCTAGGAATTGCTCGTTTTAACTCTGCAATACTACGTTGAAAATCTTCTTCACTAGTTGGACTTTTACCCCAATTAGCTACGGCACTGCCAAAACAATTGATTTTTATATTGGCTTTCTCTAACTTCTGAATAACCGTTTCAAACTGCTCGTCAGAAATATCGGTTAGGTTTTGTCCATCAATATTTCGAGCTTCGATATAATGCCAACCTAATTCTTTTGTAGCCTTAATTTGCATTTCAATGTTACCGCTTACTTCATCTGCAAAGCCAGTGAAATACATAGCAGACCCTCCCAATCTTTTAAATTATCAAATCCAAAAATCCATTTAACAAATCATTAAACTGTTCAGGTTGCTCATACGGAATACCATGGCCAGCACTTTTAATCATCAATAGCTGACTATTGGGTAAAAAACTAGCGGTTTTATAAGCAGATTTTTTCATAATGCTTTTCTCTTGTTCGCCAACTAAAATCAACACTGGCAAATCAGCTACTGTTTGACTAAAATCAAAGGATAAATTACTGAGTGAAATGTTAGTCAATGTTGTCCGGGAGATTTTCAATGAATCTTGATAATAATCTTCAAACCAGATCTGCGGTAAGCCAAATTGCTTAAATTGCATTTTAGCAAAACTTTTACTTTTGATTAATGGCATACTAAGAGCAATCGTCGGCTTAACTAGGCGGCGCAAAGTCTTCAACGGATGATTTAAACCACTGATAATCACTGCTTTAGTAAGATAGTTCCGATAAGACTTCATTAAATCCAATGTTATTTGAGCACCAATTGAATGACCGATAACTACAGCTTGACCACTTATAGATTCCTTTTCAATCAGCTGAGTAATCTGGTGGCTTACTTCTTCAATGGAACTAAAATCAATATTTGAATTATCGCCGTGGCCTGGTAAGTCAAAAAAGATACACTTATATTCCGCAGCAAAAGACTTCTGATAACGCCACATCCACTTACTCACGCCTGCACCGTTCACAAAAACTAAAAGTCTTTCATTTTGCTGACCTTCAACAGCATATTTGAGCATTTTTTACTACCGCCTCCCAGTCTCTGGCCAGTCAACAACTCGTTTCCCCATTAAGATATCAGGCTTACCTAATCCATTCGCATCGGGCATTACTCCGATAATCTGAAAACCTAATTTCATGTAAAAGGTATAAGGGTGTCCTTTGATATTCTGAATATCCCTGACCTTACCAAATAAATCGTCATACAAATCCACATCAGACAATGATGTCATACCATTTTCATCGTCAGTGCCTAACCAAATGGTAATCCCCTTTCGTTGCTTTACTTGCTCCTCTAAATCTTTAACCAATAAAGTGCCAATCCCTTTATTGCGGTGGCTAGGAGCAACAATTAAAGGATGGAGCTCCCATACATTGCCATTATACTGGCTAATACCACCAATCCAACCAACTAAATCATCAGCTTCATCAAGAGCAATCCGACAAATTCTATCTGGGTTTAAACATTGGTAAACTTCTTCTAAAGCTGACTCTAGATTAGGCCAAGCTTCAGGCCAGTTATCCTTAAAGCCTTCAACTAATAATTTTGCTGCTTGAACAATATGCTTTTCATCCTCTTTATGCAGTGAAGTGACCCTCATCTAACGAGCCCCCTAAACCCTGGCAATTATGCTGCTCTTGAATTAATCTAAGCTTTTCTATTTTAGTTAGACTTTTAATTCTGCTTTCCTCTTTACTAGCGGCACTTCGGTCACCAATTTTTTTACAATAAACAATCCGCAGTGGACGATTTATTCTTGTAAAACGAGCACCTTTACCTGACAAATGCTCTTGAAATCGTCGTTCTACATCTGTAGCAATTCCCGTATATAGTTTGTCATTTTCACATTCTAAAATATAAACACTATACAATTTTATCTTCCTCACTTACCTTCACATTCGCCCTAAGATGGCTATGCCCACAACCTCTTTTAGGTGTGGGCTGATTCTAATTCTATCCGTACAACTTCGTTAACAGCTTGATCTAGAATATATAAAAAAACATCATCAGCTACTAGTTTTAAGTCTTTTACATTAACCTCTTTCTCCAATAGCTCTCGCCAAACTTGAGATTTAGAAAGAGCATATTCCTTCAAGTCATGGTGAATGCAGCAAACTTGCTACACAAATCCACCATGTTAATCTGCTTATTGTATCATTCCCCCTAGATTACTTGTTCTCTTCATTTTCTTTATAGAATCTAGAGGGTTTTTCCTTTAATTTTCGCCGCATTTTAGAAAATTATTAGAATAACAAAAAAGGAACAAAGCATTACTGCCCGTTCCTAGACTTTAATCTTAACTACCACTTTTTTAATAGCTTCCGATTCACCAACCATTACCCCTGGTCGATGCACATCCTCAGGAAAGAAAATAGCAAATGTTCCCGGTTTTGCTAGAATCATGCTTCCTTCACCAGCATAGTAGAGACAATCTTTTTCTACTAAAGCATCTTGAATAACTTCCATATCATCGATATGGGCATAACCCATTTGCTCAGTTCCAGCTAGTACATATTGAATATCTAGGTACTTTTTATGGGATTCCCATTTAGCTGCTTCAGGTTGTTTGCTTTGATATTCTTGCACTATATAGTAAATATTGTCGCCATCCAACTCATATCTTCCTGGTTCAGCTTGTGAAAGATCATTATTCAGCAAAAACTCTAAGGCAGTGTCAATACGCTGATTAATTCCAAGATATAGCTTGGCATTCTGAATTCGATCATAAATCATCGAGGATTCCTCCTTAAATTCAACTTAATGATCACATCTTACCACAGCAATTCTAGTGTTGCCAAGAACTGTCAAAAATATTTTTTACTTTAAATTGCTAACAACCGTTCAAGAGTTAATGGCTGAACGAACATAAAACTATCAATTGTCTTACAGTAGTCAGGAAGTTGTCATTTTGATTTGATTGCATGATTCTTCATTATCTCTTAGTTGGTTTCTTCCTCTAGCTACAATCGTTCCATCCTGGTCTACAATTACGGCAGCAATTCCATAAGAACCTGCATTATAGGCCTGGATAGCTAAGTTTAAACATTCATGCCAAACACCTAGAGTTTTACTCATCAGACTCCCTCCAATACTAATGTTATACTTTCACCTTCACAAGCTGGCTGTTTGTTTTTATGTAATGTTTGTTAACATTAAGTTATCGTCTTTATCATTAATTTTTCTTGATGTCTTAAATAGTAATTGTTATAATCAACGGCGGCGTGAAGAAGAAAAGGCAAACACTTCGAAAGAAGTGGACGCAAAGCTACGAGTCTAAAGCTGTCTCAGCTATGATCGCCGGGTTTCCTAAACTTCATTTAGTAAGCTAATGCGTCATCAAGTCTCTTCCTAGTCCTATTGGGAAATTTTCTCCATGCAGGCATCATGCATGCCATAAAGTCCTTCACTTTCCTTACCTTTAATCCAACAAATCGCTAGCTCACTTTCAGCGAAATATATATATGCAAAACCTTCAGGAACTAGAGTACCAACTGGCAAAAACATACCAATCCAATATTCAAAGGTGTTATCAAAATCAAACATGTCGCAGCGCATTAATCCCAGAGAGCCATTATCAACATTTTCAAGCTTTCCTAACTTCTCTAAGAGCTCAAACCAACCGTTGGCAAACCACTCTCCCCACTTGTGCCCAAAGCCACCTTGACAATCAGCATTTGTGTAACACTTACCAATAAAACGACAAGCAGGGAGCCGCTCTTGGTAAACCTTAATAATTTCAGGAGTCATACTTATTCCTCCTTAAAGGATTTAGTTTGGTAAAGCATGCCATTTAATTATCCAGAATGAAATAATTTCCTGCCAAAGTAATCAACTTTTTCTTAAATGGGTGGATAGTTATAATAGAAGTATGGACAAGAAAGAAAGGTGAAAATGATGCTTAATACTTTAACAGGGAAAATTGTAGGTCTAAGTTTATTGTCCTTATTAATTATCTTTTCTAGTACCGCCACTGAGTCCCAGCCAGAAACAGAATTTTTTGAACTAAACGTTAACCATACCGTAGAAGATAATCAAGTTATTTTTGACTTTGAACTAATTAATAACCATGAATCTGAACAAGTTTTGCAATTTGGATCCGGTCAACAATACGAGATAATCATTATCAATGATAAACAAGAAGAAGTTTATCGCTACTCCGATGGCAAATTCTTTACTTTAGCCTTGGTTTACAAAGACCTAAAACCAGGTGAAGGGTTAAAATGGCAAGAAGTATGGACTCCAACCGATAATGGGATATACACTGTGCAAATCTCTATATTAACTCGATTAGCTAATAGTGAGCAAGAAATTCCATCTGAACAGCTAACAAAAAGCTTTGAGATTGAACTACAAGCTAGCGATGCTAAGAGCATCATTAAAACCATCTCAGATGAAACTATTTTAGCCATTAAAAACAAAGATTCAGAGAAATGGGCTCAATTAGTTCATCCAATAAAAGGTGTTCGCTTTACCCCATACACTTATGTATCCGTAGAACGAGATGTGGTTTTTGTTCAAGAAGACATCAGGAACTTCTTCAATGACCAAAACCAATATTTATGGGGTTATTATGATGGTACCGGCTGGGATATTTTATTAACTCCTACTGAATACTACGAGAGGTTTATATACAGTCATGATTTTATCAATGCTGAACAAGTAGGCTATAATGAAGTTTTAAGTCATGGCAACATGTTAGAAAACCAATTTGAAGTTTATGACAATCCAATTATCGTGGAATATTACTTTCCTGGATTTAACCTAGAATATGGCGGGTTAGACTGGCGCAGTCTTCGGTTAGTTTTTGAAGAATATAACAATACGTGGAAGTTAGTTGGCGTTATTTCTAATCAATGGACAATCTAAGTATAGGCAGGTTTACACCTGCCTATTTTTAATTAACCATTTACCACAGCATCAAGTTCTTTGGTAACTTCAGCTAAGCTTTCAGCCAATGCAGATAAATGTTGAACTGCTACTTCTTGTTGTTGGGTAGATGCTGCTATTTCTTCACTTCCTGCATTCAATTCTTGGGTAGCGGATGCAATAGCTTGAATTTCAATAGCAACCTCTCCAATCCGTTCTACTATCGTCTTTAACATTAATTCCGTTTCATTGAGCGAAGCATAGCCAGTTTTAGTTTGCAGATTGCTATGAACAAAGGTTTCCTTCACAACTTTTGTTTGTTCAATAAAACTTTGAATTAGATTCTGGATACTAGCTGTTGAACGTTGAGTTTCCTCGGCTAATTTACGGATTTCATCAGCTACCACTGCAAAACCACGTCCCTGCTCACCTGCTCGCGCCGACTCAATTGCCGCATTTAAAGCTAATAAATTGGTTTGCTCAGCAATGCTAGCAATAATGTCAATAATACTGGCTATCTCATTGGTAGCATCAACCAGATCTTCCACTACTTCTTGCGATTCCTCAGAAGCATTAATAACTTCTGTCATAACAACCTGAGTATTTTCCATTTGTTTTAATCCTTGATTTGCCAAATCATCAACTTCATTAGTTGCTTGTGCTATATGTTTTGATGTATTGCTTACCGTATCAGTTGTCGCAGTAAACTCTTGAATTGTAGCTGCCACTTGAGTTAAAGCACTAGCAGTTTGAGCTGTGGAAGTTGATAAATCTGTACCAATCGATGTCACTTGATTTACAACAGACTTAATTTTGTCATACAAGTTGATTATATTTGTATTTTGTTGTTGTACTTCCTGTTCTTTTTGTTCCGCATAAGTTATTAGATTTAGAGCTGATCGAGATAGCACATATGCTATAACTGCCCCTAGGATAAATAATCCAGTTAAAAAAAT
>JAAYMV010000038.1 GCA_012521185.1 Bacillota bacterium | reverse complement strand
TAATTTTTGACGTTAAATAATTAATTTCATGCTTACTTAAGGAAGTAGCTGGGGATGGTAAAGATTTCATAATATCGGATTCGGTAACCAAGCCTACAAGCTTATTTTTATCCACAACAGGGAAACGCTTTAGTTGATGTTTTTTCATAAGATCGGCAGTGTAAGTTATCGAAGCTTGTGGTGGTATTGCAATCGGGTCTTTTGTCATAAAGTCTCTTACAAACATTGTCTCCCACCCTCCGCGGGTAGGTTCACCTGCCTTTCTGTGTGTGATCGATTCTTATATTTAATATTCTCGTTCAGGAAATAATATCCTTTATCCAGATGTTAATCAAAGTTTTACTATAAAGGAAGTTTTTCGTTTTATTTAGAATACTACTTAAGAATTTAATGTTAGTATCTTTTAGGATAATGAGGTTGAAGATGAATGCTTAAAGAAAAACGCCATACATTAAGTCAGGCTGCAGAAAAACTTGGTGTTTCTCCAGCTACTATTAGAAACTGGATTAAGTCAGGAAGAATATCCCAAGTAACCAAAAGTGATACGGGACTTATTTTTCAAGAGCAAGAGATGAATCAATTGGCGAAGGCGATTGAATCTGGTAGACTCCCTTATTTACGTAGCCGACGGAATAAAACTGCTGTTAAAACTCAAGCTGTTCCTGTTGGTTATTTAGCAGTCGATTGTTATAATCTGTTAGCCGAACAGCTCTTAGAAATTGCTCTCCAACTTAATCCAGAATGTCGGGTAATTTTGCTTCTGTTAGAAGTTTATCTCCAGCTGCTGCAAACACAGGGCAAGATTGCTGGTATAAGAGATCTAAATTTGCCATTAACGCTAACTTGGCTAAGCGGTGAATTAGATTTAGCTGCTTACACAGAGCTAGCTAAGGAGATGCTTGCTCTTCTACCAGATTTAAGGCAGGCTGAAATTGAAAAATTGCAGCCCTTAGTAGACTTGGAATTTAAGTATGTATATGGTCAGGATCTTTTAGGACTAATCTATATGTCTTTATCTTCAATTGGATCACGTAATCAAACGGGTGTTTATTATACACCAGATCCGATTGTCCAGGAGTTGGTGGAAAATTGTGCCGAGTATTTAGCAAAGCAAGAACCACTAGTGATTGATCCTTGCTGCGGCTCAGGTAACTTTTTAATCGCTTTATTTATTAAGCTGAAAAGACGCTTAAGTCAGCAGGGATTGACAGTTGAACAAGTTGAAAGGAAAATTGTTAGTCAGCTATTAACCGGTATTGATATTGATCCAATAGCCGTTATCTTAGCAAAAATGAATCTTTCTTTATTATTGGAACATCCGGAGTTAGTTAATCAGCTGCAAGTTTATTGCCAAGACACATTACAGACAGTTAATCCAACTACTACATTTGATTTAATTATCGGGAATCCACCATGGGGCTATAAGTTTAAGCGTTCAGAATTAAAGCAGTTAAGCAAAGATTACTCGACAGCCCAGCAAGGTGGTGGAGAGTCCTTTAATCTGTTCTTAGAATGGGCAGTGAACCATTGTGCCGAAGACGGCTTGATTGCTTATGTACTGCCAGAAGCCTTCTTTACCGTAAAAGCCCATGTTCATGCCCGGCGTTTGTTGATGCGTAACGGTTCCTGGAAGTTGATTTGTAGACTTGGATTTCTATTTCCCCAAGTCAACGCCCCAGTGGTTTCCTTTGTTTACCAAAGAAATAGTAGGCTGCGATCAGCCCAAGTGAAAATTATGGAGGAAAATCGAGTATACTTTATTACTTGTCAGAAATGTTTGCTTGATGACTATGGCTCAGGAATTTTTGCTACTCCGCTAGAAAGAAAAATAATCGGGCAGATTAATCAAGCACCGAACCTGAAGTATTTAAAAAATAATGCAGATTTTGCTTTAGGGATTGTTACCGGGAATAATAGAAAGTTTGTTCAAAAATATGCTGATCCTGATCATGAGTTAGTGATCCGCGGTAAAGATGTATATTTGTATCGCTTAAAAGCAGGCAATAATTACATACATAGCCAGTTGGAAAATTATCAACAAGTTGCTCCTGAAAGATTTTATCGGGCTCCTGAAAAGTTGATTTATCGCTTTATCGGGAAATATCTTGTTTTTGCCTATGATGATCAACAGTTATTAACTCTAAACAGTGCTAATATTATAATTCCAAGACTTCAAGACGTAGAGTTGAAGTATATATTGGCAGTACTTAATTCCCGAATCTTGCAATTCTATCGGCAAGTTGCTTTTCCCTCTGTTAAAGTTTTAAGAAAACACCTGGAAATGTTGCCTTTGTGCTGTCCAGAGCGGGAAATGCAAGCACCTGTGATTCGCTTGGTTGATCAGATTTTAACCAGCGATGATGGTAATACCCAGTACTTATTGGAAATTTATAATCAAATAGACCAATTATTAATGGAATATTATCATTTACCTGCGGAAACGCAAGAATATCTTAAAAAAAGATATCCCCAAATTAAGTATTTATAATATAACTTAACTTAACTAGTCTGCTTAGTTTTTATCCACATTGTCCACAGGTTACCCACAACATTCAGTTGCAAAACGTTCGTTTGACCCAATATGCAGTATCCACTTGTTTAACTGGGATAATAATAACTTTTATTGATTAAGTTAGTATTCTATGATATATTTACCATAAGTTAATAAATCTGTGCCCAATTGGAGGGAGGTTGCACGCATTGAAAACTTTTAACATTCTCATTGGTGGTGAAGCGGGTCAAGGTTTGGTGTCGGTGGGGAATATCTTATTGCGGGCAATTACTAAGGAAGGCTGGTACTTGTTCGCTCATCAAGATTATGAGTCTCGAATTCGTGGCGGTCATAATTTTTTTAAATTTCGGTTAGCTAATCAACCGGTGTATGCTGGAGAAAACCGGATTGATTTATTGGTAGCTTTAGATAAGACATCGATTAATCGGCATCAAGAAGATTTAGGGGAAGCCGGAATTGTTTTTTATGATCCAAAAGTAGTGGGCAAAGAAATTGATCAACCTAATTTCTTACCTATTTCATTCGTAGATATAGCTGTTGAGCAGGGTCAGCTAATAGTAATGGCAAATGCAGTTGCTGCAGGAGCAATTTGGGCTTTGTTAAGTGATAATTTAACTAACTTAGTTGCTGTTTTAACTGAGATGTTCAAGGAAAAAGGTTCAGCGATAGTTGAAGGGAATGTTAAAGTAGCTGAAGCAGGTTTTAATTTTGTACGTCAGTCTTTTGCAGAGATTCAGCGACCTGAAAAACCAGCTGACCAAAGCAAAAGAATTGTGTTACAGGGTAATCAAGCTTTGCCCAGCGGAGCACTGGCTGCTGGTGTAAAGTTTATGAGTGCTTATCCGATGACACCAGCTACTGGTGTTACTGAATTCATTGCAGCTTATGGTGAGAAATGCTCTGTAATTATGGAGCAAGCTGAGGATGAAATAGCTGCAATTAATATGGCTATTGGAGCGGCTTACGCTGGAGTACGGGCTATGACTGCCACTTCTGGTGGCGGATTTGCTTTAATGACTGAGGCCTTAGGTTATGCAGGTGCAGCAGAAATTCCAGTAGTAGTGATTAATGCTCAGCGGCCTGGTCCAAGTACCGGACTACCAACTCGCACTGAGCAAGGGGATTTATTATTTGCTGTGACAACTTCCTTTTCAGATTTTCCGAAAGCTGTTTTAGCCCCTGGTGATGTGGAAGAAGCTTTTTACTTAATGAGTACGGCATTTAATCTGGCAGAACGTTATCAGATGCCAGTAATTGTTTTGAGTGATCAGCATCTGGCAGATTCTTATCAAACAGTAGCTCCTTTTGATTTATCGAAAATTGCCATTGATCGGGGTGCTGTTGTAAATGGAGCAGCCACATCCGATAAATATTTGCGGTATCGAGATACAGATTCAGGTATTTCACCAAGACTATATCCGGGATTTGGTGAAGGTTTAGTAGTTAGTGCCGGTGATGAGCACGATGAGGCCGGACATTTAGTGGAAGATATTGAAAGCAGAGTTAAGATGATGGATAAACGAATGCGGAAAATGATTGGTGTATACAATGAGGCACTAGATCCAGTTACCTACGGCAGCGATCAGCCTGAATATGTGCTGATTGGTTTTGGTTCCACGAAAGGGGCCATTCGGGAAGCAGTTGATTTATTAGAAACTTATGGTTATCCAGGGTTAGCTGTGCACTTACCTCAAGTTTATCCGTTACCTGCTTCTTTAGCCAAGATATTGAAGGGGCCAGGTAAGAAATTTATAGTAGAAAGTAATTTTACTGGTCAATTGTATAGGTTGCTAAGTATGGAATTTGCTTGGAAAGCTGATGGTAGAGTCCGACGTTACGATGGTCGGCCGATTAATGCCGAGTATATAATTGACTGGTTAATAGGAGGGGAAAGTTAATGACTACGGACAAGCGTTTTCTTGTGACTAAAGAAACAGCCTGGTGTCCAGGATGTGGAAACTTCGGGATTATTAATGCCATGTCAGAAGCCTTAGATGGCTTAGGTTTAAAACCCCATGAAGTCCTTTATGTTTCTGGAATTGGTCAGGCGGGAAAAACCCCTCATTATATTAAAGGAAATGTCTTAAATACTCTTCATGGCAGAACATTACCAACTGCTACTGGTGCAAAACTGGCTAATTCAGAATTAACGGTAATTGCTATTGGCGGTGACGGCGATGGGTATGCGGAAGGTGGTAACCATTTTTTACATGCATTACGAAAAAATGTTAATATAACATATTTAGTTCATGATAATCAAGTTTTTGGCTTAACAAAGGGTCAGGCATCACCGCGGACTGACCAAGGAATGGTTACTGGAACAACACCAAGCGGAAGTACTTATGAAGCCTTTAATCCCTTGGCGGTTGCGATTAGCTTAAAAGGCAGTTTTGTTGCCCGAAGTTATGCTGGTGACCGGGAACATCTGGTAAAAACCTTGCAAGCTGCAATTCAGCACGAAGGCTTTGCTTTCATTGATATTCTGCAGCCCTGCGTAACATTTAATAAAGTGAATACCTATCAATGGTATCGAGAGCGAGTTTATGATTTAAACGCTGATCCTGATTATGATCCTAGTAACCAAATCATGGCTTGGGAACGCAGTTGGGAATGGGGTGACAAAATACCGATTGGTATTTTTTATCAGAAAGCAAGACCAACTTTGGATCAGTCAAAATCAGTAATTCAAAAACAGCCTTTGGTGAAACAAGAACTTGTTAGTGAACATGTGCAAGAGATAATTAATCAATTCCAAGCTTAAAGCAAAAGGCATTTCCCTAAATCAGGGAAATGCCTTTTGCTATTATATTTTTCGTTAGATTGTCAAATAATAAGGTTGATCATAAGGAGGGAAATCAGTATGGCAGACAAACGTCGACCAAAACCTGACGATCGTAGCGACAATGTGGATCGCCTTCAGGAACAAGTAGTTAACACTATTGAAAATTTGGAAGAAGCCCATGATACCCTGCAAAATCCAGATCTTTCCGACGAACAGCGGCAGACGATTTTAGAGAAAAACCGCCGCCGTGAAGAAGCTATTGCTCGTAAACGAGAAGAAATTAAAGATGAGTATGCATTTCAACAAAAACAAGAAGAGGAAATGAAAGGATAAGTGCTATGCCAAAAAATAGAAAGGAAAGAGATCGACAACAAATAGAAAATACCATAGATAATTTGCATGAAGCGCGCGAAACATTGATGAATGAGGCAGTTCCAGAAGAAGAAAAAAAACGAATTAGAGAAAAAAATCGTCATCGAGAAGAGCAAATTGCTTCTTTAAAAGAGGAATTAGAAGAAGAATAACGAAATAGCCAGGCATAGGAATTAATGCCTGGCTTTAGTAATTAATGAAGGATTAATTTCTCCCTATGTAGAATACGATCAGGAAGCACCTAAAACAGTGTTGTTTATATTGTGAATTGTTCAGACAAATTGTCAATAGATGCAACAATATATGAAAGAGGAGAGTGTTTATGGTTAATCCTTTGTTGGAGCGATTTGTTCTGTCAAAAGATGTGGAGCGAGTCGTAAAAAGTTCAAAAAATGTAATTATACCAGAAAGCCGAGAACAATTAATCGAAATGTCAGTCGGCAAACAACAAAGCGGCTTTTTTGAAGTTGCCTATGAGGTACCCGGTAAAGGCCGAGTGGTAGAGGCTACTGTAACTGCTTGTAAAAATGGAATGTCTGTTAATTTTGTTGAGCCATATATGCGTCGTCGTGATCCAGACAGCATTGTGATTGGTGATGATTTGCCTACAGATAAACCAACTTTCAAAGAGCGTTTTGGTAAAAGTTTCCAAAGCTTGCGTCGGGAAACCCTTAACTGGTTAGCGCAACAAGATCTATTTGTAATGCCTTTTAAATCAGGCAGTATGAAGTATGGTTATCCTTCATTATTAATCTGTCCACAAAACGCAGCATTTTTTGTGGCTGGGTTAGCTGACTTACAAGGATTTATTCCTAGTGACCAGCTGCCTGAAGAATTTAAACCTCAAGTAGTGGTATTTGTAGCACCACCATTTAGACATACGCACTTAGATGGAAAACAAGTGGTAGTACACAATCGAATGGAAGGGCTGCACGAGGTTCATTCTTACAACTTATATCCAGGGCCAAGTGCTAAAAAAGGTATTTACGGTGTTTTATTAAATATTGGTGAACAAGAAAATTGGACAACACTCCATGCTTCCACCGTAAAAGTTATTACTCCATATGACAACGTCATGACCATTATGCATGAGGGCGCTAGCGGCGGCGGTAAAAGTGAAATGCTTGAACAAATTCATCGCGAACCCGATGGCAAAATCTCTATTGCGGAAAACGTGATTACAGGTGAAACTATTCGTTTGGAATTAAAAGAGTCTTGCGAACTATTGCCAGTTACTGATGATATGGCACTCTGCCATCCATCATTAAATCAAGATAGTCAAAAATTAGTAGTTACTGATGCGGAAGAAGGCTGGTTCTTACGCATGGATCATATTACTAAATATGGTACTGACCCTCATTATGAGCGCTTAACCATTCATCCGCAAGAACAACTAATTTTCATGAATATTGATGGTAAACCAGGCTCTACTTGCTTAATTTGGGAACATGTTGAAGATGCTCCTGGCAAACCTTGTCCAAATCCGCGAGTTATTATGCCACGCAGCTTTGTGCCAGGTGTAGTTAGTGAGCCTGTAGCTGTTGATATTCGCAGCTTTGGTGTGCGGACACCAGCTTGTACAAAAGAAAACCCAACTTATGGAATTATTGGTATGTTCCATGTTTTACCGCCAAGTTTGGCTTGGTTATGGCGATTAGTAGCACCTCGCGGTCATGCTAATCCAAGTATTAATGATACTGGCGGCGGCATGAAGAGTGAAGGAGTTGGAACATATTGGCCCTTTGCTACAGGTAGATATGTAGAACACGCCAACATCTTATTAGAGCAAATTCTACAATCTTCCCTAACTCGTTACATCTTGACACCAAACCAACATATTGGTGCTTATAAAGTAGGTTTTATGCCGCAATGGATTACTAGAGAATATTTAGCTCGCCGTGGTTCTGCTCAATTTGGACCTGAAAAATTAGCTGAGTCTCGTTGTCCTTTATTAGGCTATGCGATGCAGTCCTTGAAAGTAGATGGAACTCATATCCACCGCTCATTACTTCAAGTTCAGTATCAGCCTGATGTAGGTGAGGAAGCTTATGATAAAGGGGCTAAAATGTTGACAGACTTCTTCAAACGCGAACTAGCTAAATTTAATGTTGATGAATTACATCCAATCGGCAAACAAATTATTGAGTGTTGCTTAGATGATGGTTCCTTAGAAGATTATGTAAGCTTGATTCCAATGCGCTTCTAGTTTAGAAAGATAAAAGCTATTTAGGTGATTATCACCTAAATAGCTTTTTTTATCCCTTAATTACGGCTACAGTTTTTAGCTTTAGAATTGGTTTTACTAAATCTGTTTGACAGGTCATTACCTGATCAATGTCTTTATAAACTAAGCGATATTCTTCTGGCACATCATTTCTTCGTCGTTTGCCAAAGGCAATTACTCCTTGTTCAGCTAAATCCTTTTCTACTTCTTTGGGTGTAAATTGGCGTAAAGCTTCCTTCCGACCCATTACGCGTCCAGCGCCATGAGAGGCTGAGTTGAAGGATTTAGGGTTGCCTAGTCCTTCTACAATATAACTGTAAGAACCCATGGCTCCAGGAATTATGCCAAGTTCACCTTTTTCAGCGCGAATGGCGCCTTTTCGATGGACGAGAACATCTTTGCCGTAATGATGTTCTAGAGCAGCGTAATTATGATGGGCGTTAACATGCAAGCTAGTTTGAATATCGGTGAATTTGGCTTCTTTAGTCACATGGTTGAATACTGCATTGATCACTCGTTCCATCATTAAGGCTCGATTTTCCCGAGCAAAGTCTAAGGCTAGGTTCATCCAGCCTAAATAGCCTTTGCCTGTTTCGCTTTCTGTGTTTAAGTAGGCTAACTGGTGGCTATCTGGTACTGGTGAATTATCTCTTTTATTTTCTTGGCGTGCTATGTTATTGAAATAGTTTGCAACTTTATAACCAAAGTTGCGTGAGCCGGAATGCAGCATGATCCCGAGCATTCCTTGTTCGTCAGTTTGTAATTCGATAAAGTGGTTACCGCCGCCTAAGGTACCAATTTGATACTTAGCTTCTTCTAAAGTTGGTAACTGTTGGTTACCATAATGTAATAAGAAATATGGTTTTTCTCGCTCTACCCGTTCAAGAAAATCCGATTTTTGTGGTTGTTTATGATGGTCAAAACCAACAGGAACTTGCTCCATAATACTGCGGACAATTTCATGAGCTAAGGTTAGTCCGCGGGAACTTTTCACTTCACTAAGGAGTTTTACTGGAATATTAGTATGAATAAAGTTAACTCCGCAGCCAATGTCTACGCCAACCGCATTAGGCACTACTGTGTCAGCTGTAGTAGCTAAAACACCGCCAATGGGCATTCCATATCCGGTATGAGTATCTGGCATAAGTGCGATATGATGATGGGCGAAAGGGAGTTGAGATAAGTTAATAGCTTGTTGGTAGCAGCTTTCCTCCAAGTCACTACGATCCTCGAGCCAAATCTTTATAGGTATTCGGCTTTCTGGTTCTTGGATAATAAACATTTTATCGCCTCCTTAAAACATTTTATAGCCAGGACAATTATTATATCAGATCTTAAGTATGTTGGCTAGTTTTGGCGCTGGCTGCAGATGTTTAAGATTGAATTCTAGGATTTGCTATGTTAAAATTAATTAGCATGGCCCCGTAGCTCAGTGGATAGAGCATCGGTCTCCTAAACCGAGTGTCGGACGTTCGATTCGTCTCGGGGCCGCCATACATATAGGAGTTGAAGCTATGAGTTTCTTAGATTTAGTAAAAAAAAGATATTCTGCTCGTAAGTTTTTAGAGCGTCCCGTAGAGGAAGAAAAAATCATGGCTATGCTGGAAGCTGCTAGATTAGCACCTTCGGCAGTAAATTATCAGCCTGTATATTTTATTGTCTTAACAGATCAGGTCATTAAAGATCGGGTTTGTGATGCCTATTCAAGGGATTGGTTTAGAAATGCGCCAGTTTTAATTGTTGCTTGTGGCGATCATTCGCAGTCCTGGAAACGGAAAGATGGAAAAGATCATAGCGATATTGATGTAGCGATTGCCGTAGATCATCTGATTTTAGCAGCTACTGAATTAGGACTAGGTACCTGTTGGGTTTGTGCTTTTGATGCCCAAAAGGTTCATCAGGTGCTCGAATTACCGGAGCATTTAGAACCAGCTGTTTTAATCCCAGTTGGTTATGCTGATGACGACCGTAAACCATTGAAAAAACGCAAAGAATTAAGTGAAATGGTAAGCTGGAATAAGTATCAGGGATAAACTGATAACCCTCTAACAGTTATGCTGTTAGAGGGTTATTGTTTGTTATGAGTGCTTAGTCGCGTAAAGGATCATCAATTAAGGTAGAAAAGATAAATTCGTGAACATGTCCCCGGTTTAGAGTTGTTAAGCCAGAGGCAGCGTGTACATGACGACCGTTACCGATCGGAATTGATAAACCAGTAAATCCACCAATTTCATGGAGATGAATCTCGGTAAAGTCAGTACTAACTTGAAAAGCATGAATATGGTCATCACCGACTGGGATAACTTGACCAGTTATTCCAGCAAAACGATGATTGTGGGGAATTTCGTCGAATACAGTGGTACTGCCCTGAATTTCATGAACATGGGTTTGCGTTGATACCAGATTTTCAATCAGAATCCCTCCTTGCTAGCTTGAACTGTTACAGTATATGTGTTCTGATTAAATTCTGCTTAAATTCGCTGACAAAATAGTGTTTCAGTATTGACATTAGGGACCGCTTTATATATAATTAATGATAAATTAAATATGAAATTCTTCGGGGCAGGGTGAAATTCCCTACCGGCGGTGATAGTCCGCGAGCGATCGATAAAGATCGTTGATTTGGTGAAATTCCAAAACCGACAGTATAGTCTGGATGGG
>JAAYMV010000037.1 GCA_012521185.1 Bacillota bacterium | reverse complement strand
CGGATTCAAATTTTCTATAACTGCATTGGCGCTATTGATTTGCCAAACTAAACGAAAAACGGCATAGCCGAATATCAACGACTATGCCGAATTTTTCAGGAATTATAAATCCCTATCTGACCGCTCCTAACACAGCCTTTTTTTGATCTATCCGTAAACATCCCGCTTGTTATATCCATAAAAACCAAGTCCCATGAGAATTATTGCAATAAGCAGGGCTAGAACAACAGCGCTAGCTTTAATTGGTTCGATTGGTACTTGAGGGATATATCCCCATGGACTAAGCTTTGCCATCCACTCCGGCAGCTGCAAGATTTTACCAAAATATACAGTAAACAAAGTATAACCTAAGTATACCCAGCTGAAGTTAACTAGTTGAGGCGCAAAACCAAATAAAGTGGCAGTTAACCCCAGTAATATCCAAATCACTATTACATAAGCTAAGGCACCAGCTATTGCCTGACTTAAATCAAAGGGATTTTCTACTGTGGCGGAAGCAGCAAACCACAAACCAAGGACACTTAGCAGCTGCATAATAACAGTTGTAATTAAAGCTGGACCTAAATAACTAGCCATTAGCCGCGATCTAGAAACGGCTCTAGCTAAAATAGGCTCTGTCCGAATAGCTTTTTCTTCATTTCTTAGTTTCAAAAATACCAGCAGTACTGGAACAGCAGCCATCATAGACATAACCGATAATAGCATAGCTGTAAATTGATCAAGTAAGGAAACTCCTTCGCTGGTTTGGAGCATAATTTGATAAAGCTCACTAGTCTGCACGAAATCTTCTACATCACCGTAGACCGAACCATAAGAAGCGCCTAAAACAAACATTCCAATTGCCCAGCCAATAATGGTCGTTCTTTCTAAACGCAAGGCTAAGCCTAGCGGACTTTGTAGAAAGCGCGAAGCATGTTCCCGACCTGGTTTAGCAGGGATAAAGCCAGCCTCTAAATCACGCATGGTATTTAGTTTAAAAGCAGCCAGCATAATTAATATTGCCGCAACTAAAGTTATTATTAACGGCCACCAATAGTTATTCACATAGACTTGAGCTCGTAGAACTAAGCCTAAAGGTGAGATTAATGACAGTAGTTCACTGCTAATATCACCAATGGCTCGTAACAGATAGGCTAAGCCCAGAAAGACAAAAGAATAACCAGAGGCTGCCCGTGCTGTTTCTGTTAATTGGGCGAAAAAGAGAGTGATGGCTGCAAAAAATATTCCAGTAACCGTTAGCACAGCCCCATAAGATAATGAGCCGAACAGATCCATTCCCTCTAAGCCTAAAAGTGCTAAACCCAATCCAGTTACTACACCTAAAGCCAGATTAGTAATACTTAATACGATCATTGTGGAAGCAGCATTAGATAATCGGCCGACAGGTAGGGAGCGAATTACTTCAATCCTTCCGTGTTCCTCATCCCGTCTAGTATGGCGGATAGTCAAAGTGATATTCATGATAGCTACAACTACAGCAGTAACCAACAGCATTTGATGAGCCATAATAGCTCCCATGTGGTAATTATCTAGACCATAGCCAGGACCAAGCATTGAGATTAAGGCTGGGTTTTCAAATGTTTGAGCAACAATTTGACGTTCTGGTCCTGGTGGATACATTGCCGGGAATCCGGCAGCAATAGCGATAGTGAAAGCAATAATCGAAATTAGCCAAACCGGTATTTGAATTCGATCTCGGCGCCAAATATGCCTAGCCAGGACTTTAGTATTAGTAAACAGCCCTCGTGCCACTAGCCTATCCCTCCCCTTGATAATGATGCATAAACAGTTCTTCTAAGGTTGGCGGCGTACTTTCAAGGGAAATAATATCGTAGTTACTAATATATTTAATTACTTCACCTAGTCGATCACCTTCCACTTGGAAAGCCGCGCCACCAGGGAATTCTTCAACTTCGTAAACGCCAGTAATTTCTGTCAAATTCTCAATCGGCTTAGCAGTTTCCACCCTTACCCGGGTGCGAGTCAGATGGCGTAGCTCTTGTAGCGAACCAGTTTCGATAATCTTACCTTGCCGAATAATACTGACCCGATCACAAAGCTTTTCTACTTCTGAGAGAATATGACTTGATAAAAACACGCTTTTACCTTCAGCTTTAATCTCTTGGACACATTCTTGGAAGACCAGTTCCATTAAAGGATCAAGACCAGATGTTGGTTCATCTAAAATATAAAGATCTGCGTCGGAGGCAAAAGCAGCAATTAAGGCTACTTTTTGACGGTTACCTTTTGAATAAGTGCCACATTTCTTGCTTGGATCCAGATCAAACCGCTTAATTAGCTGCTCTCGCCGATTTTGATTATTAGCTCCTCTTAGTTTAACGAATAAATCAATTACTTCGCCGCCGGTTAGATTTGGCCAGAGACTTACATCGCCTGGAACATAAGCAATTCTTTTATGAATTTCCACAGCATCAGTCCAAGCATCTTGACCAAAGATTGTGGCAGTTCCACTGGTTGCCTTTAGAATTCCTAGCAGAATTCGAATCGTAGTGGTTTTACCGGCACCGTTTGGACCAATAAAACCATAAACTTCCCCTTGGTTAACCTCTAAATTAATTCCGTCCAAAGCGGTAAAATTGCCAAACTTCTTCGTCACATTATTAACCTTTAAAATCGCCATTGTCAGCCTCCTCCTTATATAATACTTTTCTTAAAATTGCTAGCAGCTCACGAAAATCGATTACGCCAGTATCCCAATCATAGTCTATTAAATCTTGATTTTGTAAAGCGGCAATGGTCTCGTTGCTCCAGCCGTCAATAGTCCAGCGGATTAAATTGATAATATGTTCTGGTGCAAGATCAGGTCTAAAAAGGGTAGTATCAATATTAGCAAACATTTGCTGCAGTCCATTGGCAGTCAATTCTTCTAATTCTTGGTATAAGTCAGGAGCGATAGCAATAGCATCTTTCTGGATATAGGCATTAGCTAGTAGAGCAAAAGGATAAGGATTTTTTAAATAGGCTTGCATTTTGCTTTCCACAGCTTTTTGAAAGCGGGTAATAAAGTCAGGTTCTGTATAATCAAGTTTACTGACGTATTCTTCAGTCAGGTATTTGATACTATGCTGCAGAGCATAACGAAACAATTCTTGCTTATTCTTGAAGTAATAAAATAGCATTCCTTTAGCTATTCCAGCCTCTTGCACAATCCGATTAGTAGATGCCTTGTCATAACCTTGGGTTGCAAATTCCTTTAAAACTGCCTCTAAAATACGTTGCTGCTTATCTGGTTCAAGTTTATAAAATGCCTCTGTAATCGGAATACCTCCTTTCTTGACCACTGCGGTCAATTTTATTGTAGCAAAATTGACCGGGCTGGTCAATGGCCTTTTGCTTAAAATATAGATTAACAACAAATTAAATTGTGGTATGATGGTGTTAAGTAAAGTTAAAAAGAAGCGAAGTGAGGGATTAACTTGGCTAATTTACCGAAAAGTCCTGGTAGCTTGTATAGCCTGAATTATGATTGGAAGTTCTTTAAGCCCACAAAAAACACTTGGCCTTTAAAAATAGCCTACGCTGAAGTAATCGATCATCAGGGTAGAAACTTCTATGAAGTAGATTATGATGATTCCAATTGGGAGAATGTAAGCTTGCCTCATACCTTTAATGATGTAGATTCCTTCCGCAGTATTGCTAATGATGCTGGTGATGTAGGAGTTTATCGCGGGTTTGCTTTTTATCGCAAGCGTTTTACCTTGCCAGCAACGGATTTTGGTAAAAAAGTATTTGTAGAATTTGAAGGGGTCCGTCAAGCTGCCTATGTTTACTTAAACGGCAAAATGGTTGGTTATTATGAAGCGGGAGTAACTCCCTTTGGCTTTGACCTTACAAAATATATTAAATATGGAGCTGAAAATGTTATAGCTGTTGCCTTAGATAGCACCAGTTCACGGGGTATGGAACCAGGTACTTATATTCGAGAAACTATACCGGGAACAGAACCAGGTTCTAATTCTGGAGTAGAATTTCAGTGGAACACAAAAGATTTTAATCCGGTGTTTGGCGGTTTAACTAGACACGTCTTTTTACATGTAAAAAGCAATATTTATCAGACTTTGCCTTTATATAGCAATTTAAAAACGAAAGGAATTTATGTTTATGCTACAGATTTTGACCTTCCAAACCAGACGGCAACCATTACGGTAGAATCAGAAGTTAGAAATGAGTCTGGTACAGAACACGATTTACAAATTGAAGTGGCTATTGTAGATCATGAAGGAAATTTAGTAAGCAGTTTTAGCTCAGAGATAGTGGCTGTGCCTGCAGCTCAAGATATGGATGAAGAATATTTAACAGTAGTTCCGGTAGATGCCTATTCCGAAAATCCTGCTCCGCTAGATATTAGATCGCGGGACTCAATGGTCTTAAAAGCATCAGCCAGAGTAGCTGGTTTAAAGCTATGGAGCCCTGATACACCTTATTTATACCAAGTGTACTCTATACTAAAAGCAGGAGAGCAAGTTTTAGATATTCAAAAAATCACCACTGGTTTTCGAAAGCTTGAAGTACGAGGTGGCCAAGATGGAGGCGTTTTTATTAATGATCAGCATTTTTGGTTAACTGGTTACGCTCAACGAACTACTAATGAGTGGGCAGCTATCGGCATTCCCCAAGAATGGATGCGGGAATATGATGCTAAGTTAGTGAGAGAAAGTAATGCCAACTTTATTCGTTGGATGCATATTGCAGCTCAACCAGGCGATATTCGAGCCGGTGATAAATACGGAATAGTTGCTGTTCAGCCAGCTGCTGATAAAGAAAGCCAGCCCGAAGGGCGACAATGGGTTCAGAGACTGGAAGTAATGCGGGATACCATCATTTATTTTAGAAATAGCCCTTGTATTTTCTTCTGGGAAGCAGGCAATAACGCTATTAGTGCTCCGCAAATGCGAGCAATGGTGGAATTAAGGAAGGCCTTAGATCCTTATGGCAGACCAATGGGTTGTCGGAGCTTAGAGGAGCAAGCGGCAGTTGATCAGTCAGAGTGGGTTGGCACCATGCTTGGACGTCGGGTTAGGGACGGTTATCGTTATACAGAAAATGGCAAGATCACTCGGGATAAACGAGCGATTATTGAAACTGAATATCATCGGGAGG
>JAAYMV010000036.1 GCA_012521185.1 Bacillota bacterium | reverse complement strand
ACGAAATTTTGTATGTTCCGTTTTGGAACCTACGTCTGATAGACCACTTACTATTTTCTGCAATGGATAATGACTCGTTTTCTGCAAGACTGCTCAAAATTGTCAGCACCAATTCGCCTTCCATGCGTTGCGTGTTTATATTCTCTTTCTCGAGCAGTAATTGATTACCACCATAGAGTAGTGCAAAGTGGGATAGTTGTAGAGATTTCTATACCCCCACCGGGTTACCTGAATGCTGAATTGCCGGAAAGGTTCTTAAGCAGTACCTTTCGTGCGATTTTGTATTCATCCCCTATGAAACCCAGCCGAAGCAGGAAACAACGGAAGGCATACTTGTCGTTGTCAGTCTCTGCAACCACAGCAACCACACGCTTTTGCTTTCGTGCCATGTCGCACAGCTTTGTAACAAAGGTTGAGTAGGCGTTGACCTCGTCCGGCTCCGCTGTAAACGGGAACCATGGAAAGCTAATCGTTGTATCTGTTACTACCGCTTCTAAAGAATCAACCAGAAACGCTTTCTTCAAGAGAGGCGCTCTGGCTGTTACGATTTGCTGTAGTGTTTCAATATTCGCATTGGTGAAGAATTCCCTTGGCATGGAGATTGTGAGCCTGTCCTCGGTCTCAACCGCCTCTCCCACATAACCACGGCTTCGTAGGTACTCAAGCAGCGCAGTTGCCGTTTCGTCCGCCACGCACTCTGGGATTATAAGCTTGCCGTCCCGCTCCAAAGTACAGTCACCGATTTTGTAGTTACAAGTGGGATAACCCAGATACTTTGGAATGGTGTGCAGCGCCACACTGATGTCCTCGGCAAGCTGTTTTCTCTGTTTGCCGGTTATTTTATAGGGTATCGTCATTTTCATTTTATATACCTCCTTGTTTTTGGCACATACATATTTGCTCTGAATGCACAGAATAGCAAGTCATGTTCGAGAAATGTATCAGAAAGTTAAGAAATCTTTCGACAATTTCTTCTTACAATATGCGAAACAGTATTGTAATTTGGGATATTTTATGCTATTTTATATTTTGAATTATTGTGTATTTACTACATCATATAACAAGCTATGGAAACTGCTCGTAGATAAAAAGATGAGCAAAGCTGAATTGCGAAAAGCCTCTGGCGTGTCTCCAAATACCATGACAAAGCTACGCCGGGACGAGCCGGTCATGCTAAGTGTGTTGGACAAGATATGTAAAACATTGGGTGTTAACTATGGCGATATAGTTGATTATATAGCGGATGAAAACGACGAATCAAAAATGTCTAATATAAATACAATTTGAATTCGACGAACTACATGGCACTACAGGTATTAATTCTTGACCAAATAAGAATTAACACAAAGATTTAAGCGCTGGAGGATGTTTTATGGCTACTATTGATGTTAATGTAAAAATTGAAACTTGGAAAAATAAGTTGCTCGACTTAGGCAAACGTAATCGTCTGTTGAATTATAAAGAAACTAAACGCTCTAGTCTTAAAATACTCTCTCCAGAATGCTTTGAATTATATAGCTCTTTTGTGCAGGACGAACAACCTTTAATCTTCCCCAATCTTTTTGATGCAAGCGAATCTGGAGAGGAAGATGACGAGGAAGAAGTAAATTATCCAATACAGACCAATAAAAGTCCTAGAGACACTCAACGGACACTAAAATCGCTTAGGGATAAAGCCAAAACCGCCATCGAGGAACAAGGCGTTAATATTTTGTACCTGTCTTTTGGGTTCCTAAAATGGACTGAATCTCAAGATTCTGATTACTGGTTCAATTCACCGATTCTCCTTGTTCCAGCTTCGTTAACCATCGAGTCGATTGCTTCACCATATATTCTTAGCATACACGAAGACGAAATCGTGATTAATCCAACGCTATCATTTAAACTTGAGAAAGATTTTGGGATTACGCTTCCAAAGTATAACGAGGGTGATGATCTCTGTTCTATTCTTGACGAAATAGCTAGATTAACCAGAACAAACAACTGGGAAGTTGTGCATGAAGCAAGTCTGAGTCTGCTTTCATTTCTAAAAATAAATATGTACAACGACTTGAGTAAACATAAGGACTCAATTGCTTCGAATCCTATTGTTAGAACAATAAGCGGTGACGCATCAGCTTCCAACAAAATCCCAGAAGAAATTTCCAATTTTGATTATGACAAAAATATCACTCCTGCAGAAATGTTTCAGGTTGTCGATGCTGATTCAAGTCAGCAAGATGCAATTCTATGTGCAAAAAAAGGCATCAGTTTTGTGCTTCAGGGCCCTCCAGGAACTGGTAAAAGCCAAACTATTACAAATATCATTGCCGAATGCCTTGCGGACGGAAAAAAAGTGCTCTTTGTTTCTGAAAAAATGGCAGCTCTTGAAGTCGTACATAGGAGGCTTTCAAGTGCTGGCTTAAACGATTTCTGTTTAATATTAGGAGGATGTTATGCCGGGATTAGCAATATTCGCTGTAGCTCTCTTTGCTGCAGCTTTGACAGGAATGTTCACGAGAGTGAAAAACCAAAAAACGACAACTGGTGTGGTTGTTTCAGTTGAACACAAATACGATTCCGGCGAAAAAAAGCCTACCTTTTATGCTTATGCGGAGTACGAAGTCAACGGAAAACTCTATACAGTAAAAAGTCGAAATAGGTCATCGTCATACCATACGGGGCAAAAACTAAAAGTTGCGTATAATCGGGAGAATCCGAGCGACTCTTTTATTAAACCAACATTCGCCAATTATTTTGTGGTTACGATTATTTTTGTTATCGCAGTAGTCGTAACAGTTAAGACAATATGAAAATAAGGAGGTGGGAGAAATGAAACATCTTAAAAGAATACTATCAATAATTCTTGTCCTGGCAGTTTTTACCGGTTCGTTTGTAGGAAGTTGGCATCTGTTTAATCAAGGTACATACGAGTTTGATAGTGAAAACTTAGCCGTCTTTGATGAAAACCTCTCATGCTACTATTTACAGAAGGTTGATAAGGATATTATTTTCAGAGTTCGTTGCGAAAACGATTCGTCTTTGAGTTATTCGCTTGTGGATGATAAAGATACAACAGTCCAAACCAAGACTCAAAAAGCTACAAAAGGTTGCTATGATATTCTTCCACCCTCAAGTGGATATGAAGAAGGTGTTAAGTACACCCTTTCCTTGCCAGATGGCGTATCGTTTGAATCTGAAGATTTGAAGGACGCAAGAATGGTGTTAGTATATTAGTGTAGACACAAAAAGCCGAACACCTTAAAATATAAAAAGGGAAGGAAGTGTCTACAATGGCAAAAGGGCAAAAGTATTATACAGAAGAATTTAGAAAGACAATTGT
>JAAYMV010000035.1 GCA_012521185.1 Bacillota bacterium | reverse complement strand
GGCTCATCCAATATCCATACTGGAGGATTATGAATTAATACACCCATTAATACAATCTTTTGCCGCATACCGTGAGAATAGCTTTGAATCGAATCCATTAGTGCGTCATTCATCTCAAAACGTTTTGCTAAATCATTAATTCGCTCAACCCTTTCATCTTTAGGCACTTGATATATGTCAGCCATAAAATTCAAATATTCAATGCCTTTTAGTCGCAAAAACACATTAGGGTTGTCAGGTACAAAGCCAATTTGCTGTTTAACTTTTAATGGCTCTTCTTTAATATCAATTCCATTTACCTTAATCTGACCGCTATCGGGAGCTAAAATACCTGTGATCATTTTAATCGTCGTAGTTTTTCCTGCTCCATTAGGGCCTAAAAAGCCAAAAATTTCACCGCTAGGAACAGTTAGACTTAGATTATCAACTGCTTTTACAGTACCACCATAGGTTTTATTCACATTACTCAGTTCGATCATCTTCTGTACGCTCCTATCCTAAAAATTAAATCCTAGTTAATTATATAGCTTAGTATTTATGCTAGTCAAATCCAAAACAGCATATTTTGATGAACATCCAACATAGTTTGTCTAGCGACAATATTATTATTTTGTTATAGTTAAAGTAAAACCATGACTAGATTACATAGTAGGAGGCAATATTTATGGTAGCACACTCAAGGATTATCTGCCTAGTATTACTAATTAGTTGTTTCATTTTTACTAACCAAGTTTTAGCTCACAAAGCTGATGAACAAACATTAATTGAACAACTATTAAGCTTAGACAATAATGTACGTCTGCAAGCTGAAAATCGCTTAATAGAGCTAGGTTCAAAAATTATACCTACCTTAAGTGATACATTGACTCAATTGGAACCAGAATATGACATATTGCGAAGAAACGTCGTGCGCATTTTAGGCAAAATTGGCTCACCACAGGCTTTACCAGCCCTGTTAACTGCCGTTAATACAGATCCTAATCCCCTAGTTAAGGCCACGGCGATTAATAGTATGGAGAAAATAGCGGAACCTGAACCCGAAATCTTGCAAACCTTAGAAAAGGCACTTTTGGATCCTAACAGCGAAGTAAGAATTGCAGCTGCCGATCTGTTAAGAAGATTTGGTAAGCAAGCAAATACTAGTAAAATATCATTGCTCTTATTAACAGGTGCTGCTGATTCCCAAGTAGCTTGGGCAGCGCAAAGGGCTCTATTAGCTATTGCTCCAAGTACTTTACAATTACAACCAGATGTCTTGGATCAGGTCATTGCTAGATTAGCAAATCCTAATTGGCAGCAACTAGCCATTACTGTACTAGCGCGTAACCAAGCCACTAGCTTTCAGCCACTGTTAGATCTAGCAATTGATTCTAGAATTAATCCGATGTATCGAGTTCCAGCTTTGCAAGCTATTCAGATGATGAACCGTTCAAATACAAGTGAATTCGCAGTTCTTGAAGAACTACTATTTGATCCGAGTCAACCATTTCTAATTCGAACTAAAATAGCTGAAATTTTAAATCAAGACGAGCAAAATCCATTACGGGAAGCAAGCTTTCAAAACAAAATCCCTATCCAAGTAGAAAATCTCGATAACATAGATTACAACTTAACAGAAGTAACTGCTATTATCGGCTTACCACAGGAGGCCAAAATAGCTGATGTTAGCAACTTAACAGTCTGGAATGAAGCTGGGCAACAAGTTCCTGCCCTCTTTACTCCGATTTCTTATTGGGATAATGCTGAGAACTTAGTAAAAGTAGCTTCTGTTTCATTCTATCCAGCATTAACAGCTTACGAACGATCCGTTTATTTTGTTAATTTAAAACCAGGAACAGTTCTTCAGCCAGCGGCCAATAAACCGTTCAAAACTGCTCAAACCAAAGTCAGTATCGCACAAGCAAACTTTTTACTGATTACCGATGTCATTCACCAACCTCAATCTACATGGGTAACACAACTAATCGTATCAGCTGATGGATCAGGTCACTATACTACGGTCCAAGCAGCCATTGATGCAATTCCTGAAAATAATAATGACCGAGTGTTACTTTATATTAAACCAGGAACTTATCATGAAAAGATCCTAATTCCTAGTAATAAACCGTTTATTAGTCTAATTGGAGAAAATGTAGAAACTACTATGTTAACCTTTAACGAAACTGCCCAAGGCATTCAATTCTCACCTGATGAATTATACGTTACCTGGGGAGCAGCTAGCACTATTGTAGCAGGCAATGATTTTACAGCTGAAAATATCACTTTTCATAATTCATCTTTAAGAGGTACAGGCCAAGCTCAAGCCATTAGAATAGATGCCGATCGAGCAATATTCTATAACTGTAAGTTTATCTCTCATCAAGACACAGTCTTTGCCAATGGCGATAGCAGACAGTATTTTCTTAACTGTTATATCGAAGGAGATGTAGATTTTATCTACGGATCCGCTACAGCTGTTTTTGAAAACTGTGATATTATAAATAACCGCCAGACCGGAGGTTACATTACCGCTGCTTCCACGCCAGCTGAAAGACAGTTTGGTTTCGTTTTTATCAATTGCAATATTCTAGGTGACGTTAATCGTGGCAGCGTTTGGTTAGGCAGACCTTGGCGCGATTATGCACATACTGCCTTTATCAATTGCTATCTATCGGAAGTAGTTCAACCAGCTGGCTGGCATAACTGGGGAAGTACAGCTAAAGAGAAAACTGCACGCTATGAGGAATACAATTCGTATGGTCCAGGTGCTAACCCTCAGGGACGAGTTCCCTGGAGTCGGCAATTAACTTTTGAGGAAGCTAGTTTATATACTACCGAGAATATCCTAAAAGGAACTGATAATTGGCTACCGCAAATTAGAACTTTCTAGAATTTCCCAGGAAATATATAAAAGCTACGATAATTTGATTTATCGTAGCTTTTTGTTTTAAAGAAAGATATTAACATAATATCCAAATAACTGAAAGACCATCAATAACCCTACAACGATCAGCATTCCACCAGAAAACCAGCGAATTGCTTGCTGATTCCGCTTGAGGAAAGTTAAGACTCCTTGTAAACGTTGCCAAAGTACTGCGGTTAATAGAAACGGTATTCCTAAACCTAAAGCAAATACAAACAATAAAGCACTTCCTTGATAAACAGTGCTGCTATTAGCCGCTAACAGTAAAGCAGAACCTAAAAATGCACTTAAACATGGAGTCCAACTAAAAGCAAAAGCGGCACCAAACAACATACTAGAAAGGTAATTTAAATCCGTATTCCCTAACTCAAAACTTGCAATTAATCGGATTGTTGGCAACTTTACTAAATCTAAATAACCTAAGCCAAACCCAATCATCACTAAGCCACTAATCCTTTGCCAAAAAACACGGTGATCAATAATTAGGCTGCTTAAACTAGAGGCAGTAGCCCCTAATAATACAAAAATTACGGTAAATCCAGTGATAAACCCTAAACTGTTAAAAAATAATCTTTTTGAGGTTGTAATCTGCTGACCACGACCTCCAAGATACATTAAGTACACTGGTAATAACGGCAAAATACAAGGTGACAAAAAAGCAAAAATTCCTTCTAAAAAAGTAAATAATACCAGAGAAAAAGTGACCTCTGGCAACATTTGCTGCAGCATTATTCCGCTGCCTCCTTAATCATCTGCCACACCTGATCATAAGTTACCGCTCCTAAAACGGCGTCATACAGATAGCCCTCTGAATCAATGATTACAGTTGTAGGCAGTCCAGGAACACCAAAAATTGAATATCCGACAGTTCCATGATCATATAACACATTGAAGTGGAAATCATTTTTATCTAAATACTGGCGTGCTGATTGTCGAGTTTCGCGAACGCCATCTATCTGTGCCAGCATTAATAATACTGCTTCAGAAGACTCAGCCAACTCATAGTGCAACTTTTGAAAATCAACCATTTCTTGGCGACAAGCAGGACACCAACTGGCCCAAAAGTTTAATACAACAACTTTCCCTCTATAATCTGCAAGAGAAATCTGCTCACCAGTAATCGATTCCAGAGTAAAATCAGGTACTAGTAGTTTAAACCGGGCATCCACAACACCACCAAACCAACCCCATATCAAAAGGAAAAATAACACTAATACTGAAAGTCTAGTCCATCTTCTCATTAGCTGCCTCCTTTAAACTTTTTCTTATTATATTAACATAATTTGATTTATAACACTAGAAAGAATAAGACAGATACCTAATAAGTATCTGTCTTATAACGGTGCTCCTAGAATAAATCGATTACTTCTACTTCTACTCCATTTTCAATAAATGCTGGTAAAATTCTATCCTTATTGCCAACAATTACTGTAATAAATCGTTCCGGGAAAACATATTTACTGAATACTGCCTGGGCTTCTTCAGCAGTTAATTGATTGTAGGCTGCCACCAATTCATTTAAATAGTTTTCTCTCCAGTTCAAAGCTTCCACACTATAAACAATATTAGACATAGCATCGATTTTATGCCGATAGCTTTGTGGGAAAAAAGCATTGAAATAATTCACATTACTAAATAGTTCTTCATCCGAAATTGGTAATGTACCGTTCTTGATTAGCTCCAGCTGTTCTTTTATAATCTTCCGCGTTTCCCAGACTTTGTCCTCAGCTACTTCAGTATTGATCGCATAAAAACTACCTAGTTTGAAATACTGAACCCCTGAAGAAACACCATACACATAACCTTTTTCAGACCGTAACACATTCATCAAACGACAGGAAAATTCACCGCTGCCCAAAACTCGATTCGCCATCATAAAAGCTACCCGTTCAGAAAAGCTATGGTCGGGCATATTTATACCCATTTTCATAATCCCTTGGGTAGCATCAGGTTTATTTACCAAAATAATCCGGTCATAATTACTTTGGTCAACAATCACTGGCGTTCTGGTTAATTCAACACCCTGACTAGCCCATGAACCAAACTTATCCTCTACTAATGCTAACATCTCATCTGCAGAAAAATCTCCAACAATTATTAATACCAGGTGCTGTGGATCTACAGTTCGATAATAACAGTCCTGCAAATGTTCTGGTGTCAGACTGGGAAAGCTTTGTAACATAGTTAAAATATCATAACTAGTGCCATAAGGATGGCCAGCATATAGAACACTATAAAATACCATATTTGATAATTGTTCAGCATTATACAATGAAAAGGCTAAATATTGATAGAGTTCCTGGATAATTCGACCAAAATAATCAGCACTAAAATCAGGATTTTGCAGTACATCAGCAACTAAGGTAATTAACTGTTCTTTGTCGGTACTTAATGCATCAGCAGTGATCTGAAGATGATCAAAATGTGTAACCATATTTAAATTAATGCCGTGGAGTGCTTTAAAGCGCACAAACTCATACTCATCCAGATTAGCTGTTCCAGTGATCATCATATGGGTCATTACATCAATCACACCAGGTAATTGTGGATTTTCCTGGGATCGCCCACCCATAAGATAGCCTTCAAGTTCTACAATTGGCAACTGATGATCTTCTACTAAATAAACTGTAATTCCATTATCTAAAACCGCTTTGTGGTAATCAGGGATTTCAATGTAAGGAATCTCGTTAACATTTTGCGCCAGTTCTAGAAACAACTGTTCAGAAAACTCTACCTGAGCCAAAACTCCAACGGTAAAGGCTAACAGCATTGCCATGCATAAACAACTAATTCTCTTTATCTCAATCATTGTCGACACCTACCTTTAATTTATTGGTACCAAAAGACCAATTATGCGATTATCTTCAGTAAAATATTTAGCCGCCGCGGCTTGAATGTCTTCAACTGTTAACTCAGACAAGCTAGCTAATTGTTGGGAAAGCAAATTAGGTTGATCAAAACTTAAAGCCGAATAAGCAATATTAATTGCCATATTCCTTGGATCTTTTTGAGCGAAAATCATGGACCGCATTACATGTTTTTTTACAATCTGAAACTCTTCTTCTGTGATCCCTTCTTCTATGAGCCGCTCAATTTCAGTATCAAATGCTTGTAACGCTAATGGAAGGGTTTCCATACTTGTTGGAACCAGATAAATTAAAGTGTAGCTTGGCACGCGCAATTCACGGGGAACCCCAGCTGTTTCAATGATTAATTGTTGATTTTTCTGCAATTCTTGTTTGACACGGGAACCTTCACTATTTACCAGGATATTCAAGATCACTCCAATAGACAGTAAATCTGGGTCATCACCAGCAGGTGTATGATAAAGCAGTAGTGCAATCGGAATATTAGTATGACACTGCAATTCATAAACTCGTCCCTGTCCTTGCGGTGCAACTTTAAACCTAGGACGATCAATCTCCTGTGGTTCAAAATCGCCAAAATACTTTTCAGTCAAGTCTTTCACCTGATCTACTGTAGCGTCACCCACTACCACCAAAATCGCATTGTTTGGTGAATAATAGGTTCGATAATAGCTTGCTAAATCCTCAACAGTAATCCGTTGAATATCTTCTGCCCAGCCAATCACTTGATGTTCAAGTGATGTATCGGCAAAAGCAGCGGCTTGAAGTTGTTCAAGTCCGGCATTAAAAACAACATTTTCTAAACCTTGCCGACGTTCTTGCAAAATTACTTCCCGTTCCCGTTCAATTTCAACAGGATCAAGTTTAAGATTCACCATACGGTCTGCTTCCAGAGCAATAGCCAACTCCAACAATGAAGAAGGTACTTCCATATAATAATAAGTAAAATCAAAACTTGTGGCTGCGTTTGTATAGCCACCTGCTAAATCCACTAATTGATCCAATTGTCCTTTACCTAAGGATTCGGTGCCTAAAAACATAGCGTGTTCCAGAAAGTGGGAAATTCCGGTTAAACCTGGCGGTTCATCAATAGCCCCTACTTTGTAAAAGATTCCTAACTCCACCAATGGCACACTCGAGTCTTCAATAACATAAACTTGCAAACCATTATCTAATTTAAAATAATGATAATCAATTTCCGGGATCAGTAATTGCTCTTCTGTTCCTAAAACACAAGCAGGTAAAAATAAAAAACTGATAATTAATAGGATCAAGCTCAGTCTAAATCTGTTCATTGAAATTACCTCCCTCTAGTTAATAAAATCACATAGCATTTCAGGAAATTTTCTGAATTTAGCAGCGGCTTTCCCCTAAATATTTGCTACAAATTAAATATTCCCTGCTTAATTTTGCTAATTTTATAATTTTTTGAGTTATTTCTCAGCCTTATTTTCCTCAATTGATCGTGGAATAACTAATTGATAATGATCGACAGCTAATTCAGTATTAGGAAATATACTTTGAGCTTCTTTTAATAACCATTCATAGTCTTCTGGATTATAACGTGAACTAAGATGCGTTAGGACTAATTTGTTAACCTTGGCTGCTTGAGCAACTAAGGCTGCCTGCACAGTCGTCGCATGATTATATTCTCTGGCCTTGCTAGCTAAGGCCTCTTCATAGGTTGCCTCATGCACCAAAACATCGGCCTTTTTGCTTAAATTAATCGCCGCCTGGCAATATTGCGTATCACCAAGAATCACAATCCGTCGCCCAGGTATGGCAGGCTCGAGAAAATCATTCCCATCCAGTACCTGACCGGTATCTAGAACTACAGTTTTTCCTTGTTTCAACTGACCATAAATAGGTCCCGCTGGAATATTAAGCTGTTGCAACTTCATTACGTTAAGGCGTCCAAGACGATCAGGTTCTTCGATCCGATACCCGTACGATGTAAGCCCATGACTTAACTCTGCTACCTTAACTATGAAACCACCAATATCCAGTTCCGCACCATCATAAACCTCATGGATCTCCATGGGGAAACTTAAATGTGTTCCGCTGATCCTCAGACTTATCTCTAGAAATTCCTTAAGACCAGCTGGTCCAAAAATAGCTAATGGGCCATCAGTATGAAAGGATCTGCTACTTAATAAACCTGGTAAACCAAAGAGATGATCTCCGTGAAGATGAGTAATAAAAATATTCGTTATTTTTGACAAACTAAAGGGAGAAGCTAGCATTTGATGCTGTGTACCCTCACCACAATCAAACAGCCATAGGTCTTTATTTGGTTCAGGCAATTGTAATAAAAGACTGGTAACATTCCTCCTTAAAGAAGGCTTACCGGCTCCAGTTCCAAGGAAATACAATAACATCTAAACTCCTCCTAGCAGCAAAAACTTTGCTGCAGCTATATATTATCACTTTATTTTTCGACTAATTTGAGTTAAACTGTAATTATTACAACAAGATGGAGGTAAAACATGAAACATTTACGTACTAAGCAGCTTATTGTAGTACTTTGTTTGGCAATGATTATTTTATCCCACTCATTAGTTGTTATTGCTAGTGAAACACCAATTAACATTGTAATTGTTGGCGATTCAACAGCATCCCACTATGATAATTCACGTGCACCAAGAAAAGGCTGGGCTCAAACTTTCCAACAATTTTTTACTGATCAAGTTGTAATTAAAAATCATGCTGCATCTGGTCGCAGCACTAAGAGTTTTATCAATGAAGGCCGTTTAACTACTGCTTTAAGAGATCTAAAATCCGGTGACTATCTGTTTATCCAATTTGGGCATAATGATGCTAAAAGCGACGATCCTGCCCGTTATACTGAACCCTTTACTACATATAAAGAACATCTTAAAGTTTATATCGATGCCGCCTGGGAAAAAGGTGCTCACCCAATTCTGCTAACTCCAGTAGAACGGCGAGGCTTTAATAGTGATGGAACAGTTAAAGCTTCACACAAACAATACCCAGCAGCCATGATCGAATTAGCTAAAGAACTAAATGTACCCGTAATTGATATTACTAGCATGAGTCAAGCATTATTTTACGAATTAGGACCAGAAAAAACTAAGGATATTTTTCTCTGGTTAGAACCTGGAGAGAGTCCTAACTATCCAGATGGTGTTCAAGACAATACCCACTTCCAAGAAGCTGGAGCTATCGAAATTGGTAAGTTAGTAATCCAAGGTTTAATCGAACTTAATCATCCACTAACTCAATATCTTAAATAAAAGCTAAAAGCTTGTCCTAGCTCCTAGGACAAGCTTTTTTTAATTTAGCATATAATTGATCATCTGTTAGCTGATTCTTAGTATTAGTCAATAAAACAATATTTTTATCCTCTAGATTATAAAGATATTCCCTTTCCCACCGCGTAAAACTAGGCCCATCACCAATGACCCTTAAATACCGCCGTAAGCTGTCACAACAATAAACTGTTAACTTCACATTTGTCAGACAATCATTGCTATAATAGCCTTGCCAATGATCGTGTTCTGTTGCCTGCATAGCTTGCCATCCTCGCCTATAATACTCCATTGCCGTATTAGCCTCCATAAAAGCATTTAAGTAGTCGTGTTTGGCAAAATATTGATAGCTATTACAGAGACTAATCAAGCCACGACACCCGAAATAATGTAGTTTTACCTGTACAACAAACATATCCTCAAAAACTTGAGCATCATTTTCCGGCAGCCTAGCTTTTAAGTCAATACACCTTTGCAGCAAACTTTCCCATTGTCCCACCACTGACAAACATTTATCCTTAAACCATTGAATCTGGTCTGGAAAATCTAGTTTACCAGTAGCCCAGTAAAGCTGTTCTAAATGTTCTTGTGTCCTTCCTTTTAGCCAAGCGGTTATCAATTCACGTGCAGGATGATGATAAAACTGTTCAGCTGCTCGTTCATCATCATGCTCTCCATACTGAATAGTTGCCGTAAAATACTGGCCAAATAATTGGCTAAGCTCATCCAGGTAAGAATTATTATAATAGGCTTCTAAAAATTCCTGTCGATGCGCTAATACATCTACTTCACCTGTTAACCAAAAATCCTTAATTAAATCTAGAATATAGCTATGGGGTTTAACATTTCCGCAATTAATGATCCAGTACTGATCCATTTTTCGCTCTAAGCATGTTTCTAACTCACTTTTTATAAAGTCCGGCGAGTTTGGAATCATCGTAAGCACGCCAGAAGCCTGCAAGTCATAAAAAGAAGCGTGATAATAAATCCCATTTAATCCTGGATCATCTTGAGGAGCTAAGGCAGGCAGCCGAGGATTATGATTTCCTTGACGTCTAGATACCATCTTGCCATAACCGCTATCACCCCAGATTTTAATTACATCTTCGGGAATTTCTAAATGACCGCTAGCATACAATTCTAAAATCTCACCATATAAATTTGTACAAAAGACCGGGTTAGCCAGATATTCCCTAACAATTTCACATTGGCGCTGAATCACTTGGCTAATTAATTTTCCGCGACTTTTAGCTGTAACAAACCGCGAGTCATGATGCCAAAAAGCTTTGTCACCCTGCCCGCGAAAACCTACATTCCAAACCACTTGAAGATCCTGTTGTTCTAAAACAGCAGTCCGCCAAAGGTCTTCAAACAACTCCTGATTCTCCACATAAGAAGCCTTTTGAGTAGGATAAGCCCTTAAAAACATTTCTGCCCCTAAAGGTTCTGCATGGTGATGGGTAATCCAAAGTCCCATGTCTCTAGCTAACTGACGCTGCTTTTTGCTATTTAAATCTGTACCAGGAATTACCATATTGCCCTGGCAGCGCAATAAAGACTCAAAAACCATTTCCCAAACAATTTGATTGCTCCCATCCACTTGCCATTCACTCAGTAACACTTCATCATTAATAAACCAGCCACGAAACCTAATCCGCGGAATAGGAGATTGATAAGGCAGTAATGGAATAGAAATGCTGGATACAGGTTGAATTACTTGATCATGCCAAAACCAAAAGGGTTGAATACCTAAGAATTCCTTGCTAAGATAGAGCAAACCATAAATAGCGCCAAGTTCATCTCTACTTTGAATCAGCAATTGCTGCTCTGTAGGAAAGCTAATCCGAAATTGCTCTTCTGCTAAAAAATTGCTGTATTTTTGATTCACATCTACAGCAATCATACTAGCAGCTGCTGTTGGCTCAGGCAGTAATTTTTTCGCTAAATCCCGCTGAAAAATCTTTAAGATATTTTTCAGCGGTTTACTGTCCAATAGATTACAGGTTATTTTAGTTTCTGCTGTTAATTGAAAACTCACTGCCACACACCAACCTTTTAGAAACCTCTATTAAGTTCTTGTTTAAGTTCTGGCCATTCAGGCAAAAACCGATCCATAAAACCATAAAATCTTCTATTATGGTTTTTCTCTAATAAATGAACTAACTCATGAACAATCACATACTCTAAACATCGGATAGGCTTCTTCGCTAACTGCAAATTTAACCAAACCCGTTTCTTGGTAACATTACAACTGCCCCAACGAGTCCGCATATTTCTAACACCGATAAAGCTTGACCGTACTCCAATAATCTGCTCCCATTTACTAACTAACCCGGGCAATTTTTCCTTTAGTTGAGCACGATACCATTCATTCATTAGCTTCTGTCGTTGTTCAATAGTACTATCATTCTTCACAAACATCTTAATCGTTTTATTTACCTGTAATTCAACTCTAGAAACCCCGTTATTCTGAATAACTTCCAGCAAATATGCTTTTCCCCAAAGATAGTGGATCTCACCAGAACAGTATTTTACTGGTTTCTCCATCTTAAATTCCTCTAACTTAGCTAATTTATTTTGAATCCAAGGGATTTTCTGGTTAAGGAAGGTAACCAACTGTTCCTCGCTTAAATGTAATGGCGCTGAAACTAATACTTGTCGGTTAGCTTTCACCTTCAAGTATAAATTTTTTATCCTTTTATAGGTGACCTGCACTGGGATATTAGCAATTACTAATTCTTTCGTCACTTTACTACCTACCTATCCAATTTCTGATTAACTGCTTCTTTCGCTTAAGACCTTAATATTCCTGCCAAACCATTGAGTAGCATGTACCTTAATCACCAGTAAGAAGATTGCCTGTAGCAATTCTGCCTAGGGGCTTTGGCAACAAACGCCCACTACCAACTATAACAAACAAAATATTATCCACAACAATTTTCGGCCGAAAATCATTCCCCCACTCCCAACAGTAAGTCAGCATTGACAACAATTTGTCAAACCATTATTATGCTACGATGTGTTGTTTTAACCCTTCATACAAATGCTCCCAGCACACCTTGGCTGATTGCGTAAAAAAAGGTATCTAGGTTATTAACCCTAAATACCTGATACTGAACGCTCAGCCACCCTAATTTGATTTTTCCCGTTTGCTTTAGCTTCATATAAAGCCCGATCCGCTGTTACATAGAAATTAGCAGGGGATTCAGGGACTATTAATGGAGCCAAACCAAAGCTTGCTGTAATCTTAATCTTCTCGTTCCCTAAAACAAAATTATGTTCCGCTATTATTTTTCTTAATTTTTCGGCCACTTGTAAGCTTTCTTGTAATGTAGTGTTTTTTACCAACAAAACAAACTCTTCTCCGCCTAGTCTTGCTAACACTTCATCTGATCCAATGTTTACTTGGAGTAGATCTGCTAATTGCTTTAAGATACTATCACCTGACGGATGACCGTAGGTATCATTGATTAGCTTAAAATCATCAACGTCTAAGATGATGATATAACTAGAACCTCCATCTTGTTCTTGTTGAATAACATCATCTAAAAACCGTCTGTTAGGTAAACCTGTCAAGGGATCTTGATAAGCCATCTCCGCTATTTGATGCTGTTGCAGCACATTAAAACAAAAATTTCGCCAATTAATATAAGCTAATAATAAGCCTACCACAATCGATAATAGGCTATTAGCTAGGTTTAATGTAATTATCATCCGTGGATAATTGAGAGCAAATAACCCCAAGCTGTACAGAATATAGGTGCTCATATAAACTACTATAGACTTTAACGGCTGCATATAATAGGTTCCTGCTAATACGCAAGTCAATGTTAGTGGCGTAATGTCTGTAGACACTAGATGATTAATTAACGTAATAATCACGCCACTGCCTAATACTAAGCAAATAATAAAGCGCTGAACCCGCTTTAATTCTTGTAAATCGGCTTTCTCTCGCAGCATTTTCTTCACGCGAAAATAGGTATGGATCTCCAGTAATAGCAGGTAAGCATTGGCAACAATCAAACACTTGCGCCACAATTCCTCAAGCGGTGAGCTATAGGATCCACGAATAATGTACAACGCAATAATAATTACATGTGCCGGTGCGATAAACGTCAGTGTATGAAAAATTCTCTGTATATTACTCCTAAGGGCGGTTTCTATTAATAGTGGGTCTGTTACCAAGGCACCAGTCAAAAATCGGTTCTTAAGACCTTTTAGCCAAGCTATAAACTTCCCAATCTTTGACGCCCCCTATGGAAATAAGTCAAGACCTACGTTAATTCCTATCCGAAATGATGGACTAAAAGAAGTTGAAGTAGGAAATATTGCATCCATAACTGCCTCAATCGGAACAGTAATCCGTCCTCTAGTACGATACTGAGTTCCTAAGGTAAAACGAAAGACAAATCCCTTTTGAGCTTCAATATCATCTAATGGTGTCAGATACCCTACTCCTGTACCAATATAACCACTAGCAGAGCGTTGAACCCCACTAAAGGCAACTAATAATTCTTTTGTAGGATCAAAATCCAAATCAATGGTCATTAAACCATTAGTTAACAGTGAACCAAAAAAAGAGCTTAATACTGATAATGGATTCGAAGAATCGCTAACTGTTTGCGTTGCAGCGGCTGGCGCTTTTTCTTGAGTTCCTCGCTGATCAATTGTTGGTGTCAAACGAATCCCTAACCGGAGTGGATAGCCGTCTACCGTACCCGGACGAGTCACTAAGGTGCCAATGCGCACGCCAAAAGCTGGTGGAACAACAATTACATTCATCGTCGCAGGCGAACTAGACTTAGCCTGACTGACTGCCCGAACAGTAACCGTTGCTACACCAGGTTGCAATCCAGTCACTACTCCATCCTCATTTACTTCTACTTTAGATTCATCACTAGAAAAGAACAAAAACTGAGGTTCTGCAATCGGTCTGCCTAATGAGTCTAAAGCATAAGTTGTTATTTCATGGGATGCTCCTAAGTTTAGTCTAACTTGACTAGGAACCGCAAAAACCTGTTCAATAGAACGTTCAACCACTTGAATGTCTTTTGGAAAAAGCTGCTGCAAAATATTATCTACTTGTGCTGGAGCTTCCGAAATTCTCGGAGCACTGCCAACAGCAGAACCAGTTAAATTCGTTTTTCCTTCTTGCAGCGTAAAACGTTGCACGCCAACTACAGCTGTGTTCTGTAATAAAGTAATGGAACCAATAATTACTTGGTCAGCTAAGTCATTTTCTAAGACAGATGCCGCTCTTTCCCAAGCACTTGTCTGATAAGTAAAAGCTAAATTTTGCAATTCATCCTTAAGACTAATACTGTTTTCCACATCAAACTTGCCATATTGAACTAATCTAGCGACAATGCTTTGAGCCATTACTCGCGATAAATTGATCAATTCGGCCTGCTTGATGCCTAAAGGATCAATATAATTTCCATGCTCATCAATGGCTAGAAAATCTAACACAACAATCCTTTTCTTGCTGTCTGCAGCTAAACCAAAATTATTAACTAAAACTACAAGCATTAGCGCAAATAAAAAAATTGTCTTTCCTAGCCTATTCATGATCCCATCCCCATTCTAATAAGCTATCGTACTCTATGATTTCCACAAGTAAACGACCATTCCTTTATAAACAGGGTATGGGAATTAATGGCTTGTTATTTTAATTACTTTTCTGTTAATTCTATCAACAAAATTAAAATCCTTCTAATTCGAATTAATTTTTATTCATAAATCATTTTTTTGGTCATACCACCATCAATAGTTAAATTAGTACCAGTAATAAAGTTATTCTCCGGATTGGTTAAAAACAAGCAAGCCCGAGCAATATCTTCTGGTTTACCGACTCGCTTTGCCCAGTGCTGTTCGTGATCAATTTGACGTAAAGTATCCCAATCTCCAGTCTCAATCCAACCTGGACTAATCGAGTTAACTTGAATTCGATCATTAGCTAATGACGCTGCTAAAGCATGAGTTAAAGCAATAATTCCACCTTTTGATGCTGCATAAGCTTCGGAATTTTCTTCCGACATAAACGCTCTGGTAGAGGCCAGATTAACAATAGAACCGCCACCATGTTCACGCATTATCTTCGCTGCTTCTCTTGAACAAAGAAATACACTGCGTAGATTAGTATTAATAATCAAATCCCACTGTTCAACAGTTAACTCGTAAGGTGAACCCCAAACCGAAATTCCAGCATTATTAATTAAGATATTTAATTTACCGTATCTAGCTTGCACTTGCTGCATTAAATTTACGATATCCTGAGGCTGGCTAACATCAGATGCAATAAAACAGGCTTGTCCACAGTAATCTTTAATTAGCTGCTCGGTTTTTTGTCCAGCTGTTTCATCTTTTTCAGCAATAACTACTGTAGCCCCTACTTTAGCATAACTAACAGCAATAGCCTGACCAATTCCCTTGCCAGCTCCAGTAACTACTACTATTTTATCATGATACATTAGCATAACCACCTTTACCCGATGTTGTTTTAGCAATAGTATTATTATACTATTAATATAAATGACTATAAATCTATTTAGCAAGGTGAATGCTTTATGCTAAGAAAAAGATCGTACTTAATAATTGCCACATTAATAATCATCACCTATATATTTATTACTGGAGTAGTTCTATTTGGCGTACAACATCCTACAGCTAATGAATACTTAACAGAAACGGATCCTTACCGTTTCTGGGGTGAAAGCTACACACAAGAGCAGGTTGCCTTAGTCGAAGATGGAGATACTGCCCTTAAAATCCGCCTAGACTGGATCGCTCAAGCAAATAATTCCATAGATTTAGCTTACCACAGCTTACATGACGGAATAGTGACAGATGTGTTATTAGCATCCTTGATAGAAGCTGCAGATCGTGGCGTGCAAATCCGGATTTTAATGGATGGAATTTTTCACGGATTATATTTTTCGCAATATGATCTACGTTACCTATTTCAATTTCATCCAAATATTGAATATCGTCTCTACGAACCTTTAGATCTACTCCGACCTTGGACATGGAACAATCGTCTCCACGACAAATTAATGATAGTTGACGATAAATTCGCCCTAATTAGTGGTCGGAATTTAGGCGACCGTTACTATCTGCCACCGACTAAAGGGAAAAATATTGCTATAGACCGAGATCTAATATTATACAATCTAGATCAGAAACTGCTACCCAGTAGCGGCATTGCACAAATGAAAGATTACTTTAATATGCTATGGACTCATCCCTACACAGCTAATCAAAAGGTTAAACAAACAAGGCGAACTAAACAACGAGCGGTGCAAAAACAAGTACAATTATCCTCTAAGTTGAAAATAGCTAGAACCACCCATCCAGAATACTTTACTGATACTACAACCTGGATAAAGCTAAACAGTGTCCCAGCGAAGCAAATCACTTTAATCCATAATCCTATCCAACGCGGCAACAAAGAACCATGGGTTTGGGCAGAATTAGTTCGCTTAATGGAACTAGCTGATACTTTAGTAATTATTCAAAGTCCTTATGTAATCCCAACCAAAGCCATGTTAAAATACATCGATAGTCAAGCTTTAATCAGCAAAGAAATTACCCTAACAACCAACTCTCTGGCTATTAGTCCCAACTTTTTTGCTGTCTCTGGCTATTTAGCAAAAAAGAACTTAATCGAAACCTATATTACTCAAGTCTGGGAATATTTCGGACCCGGTTCATTACATGCCAAAGCCATAGCAATCGATAATGAACTAAGCATTATCGGCTCATTTAATATCGATGCTAGAAGCTCATTCCTTAGTACCGAAACTATGATTGTAGTTCATAGCGAAGAACTTAACCACTTACTACGTCAGGCTATTAAAGAGAGAATTAGTACCACTGACACTGTCTTAGAAAATTACCCTCCACCAATCTCTTGGCATAAAGCACTCGGAGTAAGAGTCATTCAACCATTAGTAAAAATCTTTGATTACCTTTTGTAATAAAATAGGAGTTAGGTCAAACCTAACTCCTGCATGTCCGTAATTCATTCCCCATATTAATAACTAACATATTCCAATTAATAAATCCGCCATTCATCACCGGTTCCCCTGTTTCAGGAACATAGTATTCATGTAAAGTACCAGTCTTTTCTAAGTCTGTACCTAATAACTCCAGAGTCTTTTCATAAAGCTGCTTCGCATCATCGTAATAACCATAATTGAGCAAACCACGGAACACTACGTAGTTAACGATAATCCAAATCGGTCCTAACCAATTTGAAGGATTATTCGTAGCAGATAAATCATACATTTTTTCATCCCGTGATAAACTTCGGATACCAAAAGGGCTGTTAAAAGTATCCGTATCCCGAACATGCTCCACTAAATAGGCAGCCTGTTCTTCAGTAGCAAAGCCAGCCCATAGTGGAATAAATCCGGTCCAAGCCCTAATCTTAATCGGCAAAGTTTTCCAAAAGACCCCTAAGCCCACATGGAACCAGTCATAAGCTCTAGTTTTAATATCAACATCAACTGAATAAAAGAACTTATCCCGTGGATCCCAGCACTCATTTTGAATACAGTCGATCAATTTTTGTCTTTTATCTAAATAGTAATCTGCTCGTTCTTCTTGGCCAAGAGCTTGCATGATATTAGCCATCGCTTGCAACTCCTTAACCATAAAGCTATTCAAATACATATTCGCCGTAGAAAATCTAGGTCGACCAAAAGTAGCTGGATCATTATCCATACCAATCATTACATCATCAGCCCAAACATACAAACCACAGTTTTCATAAAAGTAAAATTGCTCATAACAGTGAAAATAGCGCTCCATGTTATCAACATAACATTCAACCCACTGGTAATCTTGACAATACTGGCTAATCAAATCAATTTGCTGGCATAAAAAGGGCTTCATCATATTTAAAATAACGCCTTCTTTACGCTTCATAATTAAATATGGTTCAGGTAATTCACTTTTTTCAATCATCATTGGAATATAACCATCATCTAATTGAAAGGCAAAGAAATTTTTAATATTACCTTTGGCATGCTCAATAATTTGTGCCTTTTTCACCGCTGCTTGTGGGTCTGTGTCCACTAAGTTAAACAAAGCATATACAGCCCAAAAGGAGTCCCAGTCCCATAGATTACCATTATAGATTGAACCTGGGTCAACAAAAGGATATTTCAAACAAGAATTAGGCTGTTTTAAAACCATATCAATGTGCTTAGTAAAAAAATCTCGCAAGGCTTGTTCATAAGTTTCGAATCGAGTCATGGTCTACTCAGTCCTTTATATTAATAATCTGCCTCTGGATCATAACGGTAAATAATAAACTTTTCTCGATGATCAGTCACTTTCGGAACTTTAACTTTGTTTAGTATCTGAAAGGGGGTTTCTGCCCTTAAGAACTGTTTAAACTTAGGCATCGGATAATATAAAAT
>JAAYMV010000034.1 GCA_012521185.1 Bacillota bacterium | reverse complement strand
TGTAACAGGCATTAAACCACTTCCTTAAATTAAAATCGATCTAGTTTCATTATTGGACAAAATAACTGATCTTTCCTTTTTTTAGTATTTATACCAATTGATATTCTATTGTATGATCAACGGACACTACTTGATTGGTTTTTATGGAATCTAGAATGGCAAAAATAGTGTCAGCATCGCCAAATTCCATTTCTGGCGGTACAGCAAGCACTTCTTCACCGGTACTTGCTTTATAAAAATTTAGTAATTCGTTATAGAAACCTTGATCCGGTTGATAAGGAATTAGTTGAGTCTCACCGTTGTTATAAGCCACATTAATAAAACCGCAGCTAGTTTCTTCTAAGTAGATCATTCCTTCGGTACCGAAAATTCTCAAACCGATTAAAGGCCGCAGCATTTCTTGGCCTGCAGTACAGAAGGTGTATTGACCGATAATGCCGTTGTGGAATTTTAGATTAGTTTGAACAACTGTGTAAGGTGAAAAATCTTGGGTTTGTGGTACACCAAAAGCTTGCACTTGTTGAATAGCCCCAAAAACATGGCGCATGGCAGCTAGATCATGTACTCCGCTATCTAAGAAAACGCCGCCAGGAAATTCTGGATGCTGGCGCCATTCTTTAGCGGCAAAAGAATCCTTCAGCATGTCTTCGGGAAAATCTACTGCTCGGTGGAAGATAAAGTATTTGGTTTCGCCAATGGCTTTTTCTCTCACGAGATCTCGAATAATATTAAACTCCTTACTGTACCGGTAGTTTTCTGCAATGAGAATCGGTATTTGATACTTGTCGGTCAGTTGTCTGGCAGCCTCTGCTTGCTGCTTTGTTGGGGCTAAAGGCTTTTCGCAAATAATTGGTTTTCCAGCAGTTGCCACAGTTTCGGTAATTACGTAGTTGAGTTCGATGGGCACTAGGATATCAAAGGCATCAATATCTTGGCGTTTGAGCATTTGTTGATAGTCAGTAAATAGGTCTTCAGCCTTTAATCCGAGTTTTTGCTGCCATTTAGCTAATTGCTTTTGGTTAGGATCGCAAAGGGCGACGATTTCAAACTTGTCTTGCAGTTTCTCCAAAGCTGGGTAGTGTAATCGTTCAAAGGCCAAACCAACACCAATAATTCCTAGTCGGATTTTATGCATTAGTTATTGCTCCTTTCCAATGCTTGATTTAGTTGCTCTAGCTTATTATAAAAAAGAGTGGATTGCTCCACTCCTGGGTTAATTTATCTATTAAATTTTACCAACTCCAGCACCTTCACGTACGATGCTTGGTACATCCTCTACAGGATCTACTATAGGATTGTAGCCATCTTCAAACTTCATAGTAATTGTTGATTCAGTTGGTTGATTTCCTGTGCAGTTATTGAATTCATTGTCACGAACTTGATATAAGCCGCTTGGGTTTTGTGTATCAAACCAATAGCCGATTGGGTCTTTAATGTTTTCAAAGTAGTTGTTTTCAATTAAAATTTTGGAACCAGTGCGGCAGTTAATGCCTGTTCCACCAGAATTATTTCGATAATAGTTGTTGTAAATATGACCATGACCACCGCGGAATAGTGGTAAGCGGGAATTGCAATCTTCGATTAAGTTATGGTGCATAATTACTTTTCGGTCTGGCTGAGCATCTTCACCATCATTGCTGCCGATTAAGATTGTTTTATGGCTGTCGTAGAGGTGGTTCCAGGAAAGAACGATATATTCAGCATTGTTTTTAATACTAATTAGTTCGTCATATTTGTCTTTATCGGAGTTTTGAGATAGCGGTTCACTATGCAATGTACAGTGGTCGATTTTTACGTATTTGGCGTTATTGATTTCAATACCATCACCATCAAGTACCTTTTTAACCGTGATGTTTTGGATAACAGTATTTGTACCTTGGATTTTTAAGCCTAGTCCGTCAAAGATACCATTTGTGCCTACTCCAATGATCGATAAGTTCTCTACATCGCCACCAATTTCCACTGATGGTCTAGTTCTACTGCCGCCAGCAGCGGACCAATAATCAGCTTTAGTAATGATACCATCAACGTAAATAATTGCTGGTGTAGTTGGATTTTTTCTAATCTCTTGTAGAGCACTATAGAATTCTGCTCCATTAGATACATTATAAGTATCTTCTTCTAGAGCACCTTCACCACCTGTAATTGTCTCTTCCATGCCTGCAAAACCTCTAATTTCGCTTTCCATATAGAGGTAGATACCTTTTACTGTAACGCTACCTTGCCATGGAATAGTCAGTTCAATGTAGGCATTGTCTACGGCATTCGTGGTGTAAGTTGGAAAAGCAGTATCTGTATAGAACACGCCTGCACTTTCGCGATGGTAATGACCTGCATCTTCACCATCTTTCTTCAGTCGAACGTAAAAGCCGTTAGTGGTGTTGGTTAAATCTAAGTCGGCAACAAGATCGACCCCGATTTTACCAGTTTTGCTTTCTAAAGCTGTTAGACTTAATTGTCCTTGACCATCTTTGAAACCAAGACGGACATAACGGTTCTTATCGCCTTTAATCTCACCTGATACAGTGCTGGTAAAGGTGATACTGTCCTTACTTTTTTCTACAATAATGTCATCACTATATTCTTCGTCGATAAAGTAAAGGTTTTTTAATTGGTCAACAGTTACTTTCAGGGCATTTTTGTACTTGTCCTCAATAGCGTCTGCTTCGTCGTTAGCGGTGTGTTCCTCAGTAACGATGATGTAATCAGGTACGATGGTTTTGTCTTTTTTGATGAAGATACAACCGGATAAAACAAGAGATAGTACTAGTAATAAAATAATGAATGAATTTCTTTTTAACACTGCAAAGCCTCCCATTGATTTTTTCTGTGTTACTCATAAATATAACATTCAACAAGAGGCTGTTAGTTTCCTGTTAAATTTTACAGCCATTGGTATTCAATGGCTGTAAAATTAGTTATAGTTCTTCTTCTACATCGAGAACTTCATTTTGTTTTCTGGCAATATCTTCACGTCGACGTTTGTTTTTTAGCTCTAGTTCTCGCCTTCTTCCTTCTGATAAGTCTCCATGTTCTAAGGCAAACTCTGCATCACCTATACGTTCTTTGGTGTGTTTGATCTGTTGTCTTAGATTTTCAACTTCTTTTTCTTTCTCATCTAATTTGCCTCGTGACATATCTAACCTCCTTTGTTTATATTGGGTCAAGCCCATAATTAAGTTCTGTAGGAGGATGGGATTTTATTCTTAAATTTACACTAACTATATTCAAAAAATCTTTTTTACTGCTAGATTAAACTCCAAATACTCTATCTTAGAAGTTAATGGTAGTAAATACTAAAAAACCATGATGTTTATTAACAAAAGTTAAAATTTTGTAGGATTTTTTGAATATATGTATAAGGTAAAAATAAACGTATTAATTAAGGAAATGATGCGGGGTGTAGGCTATGGATATACAATATATCGCTCATGTTGCTAAAGATGAAGAAGGTAAGTGGCTTAAGCCTCATTCCTTATTAGAACACTTAGAAAAAACAGCTGAAAAAGCAGCGGAGTTTGCCGCTAAATTTAATTCAGAAAATTGGGGAAGATTAGCCGGATTGGCTCATGATGCAGGAAAAGCTAGATTGATTTGGCAGAAGTATTTAAGGGTTAAAAGTGAGTATTTTGAAGATGGCATGGATTTATCAAATAGTATGTATAATGTTAAACATGCTATTCATGGGGCAAAGCTTATCGAAAATGTGCATGGTAAAGCTGCAGGAAGAATCATTTCGTATTGTATAGCCGGACACCATGCCGGACTGCCAGACTGGTCGAGCGCTGAAGGAGCAGGACAAGCGTCCTTAGAGTATCAATTAAGCCAGGTTAAAGATCTGGATGATGTTCATCCTATTGTTTGGGAAAAAGCACGTTCGATAAAGAATTTAGTACTACCTTGGAAGTTTTCACCAAATGGATTAGATTTATCATTGTGGATAAGAATGCTGTATTCATGCTTAGTAGATGCAGATTTTTTGAATACAGAAGCTTACATGGAATATGAAAAGTCTTTGGAGAGAGGGAAGTTTGCATCTATTTCAGAGCTGTTAAAGCGGCTTAATGATTATAATGAGAAGCTGATCAAGGATTCGAGTGATACATATTTAAATAGGATTAGACGAGAAATTAGGGAAAAATGTGTTCGAATGGCTCAAGAACCTCAAGGTATTTATTCCTTATCTGTTCCTACTGGTGGAGGAAAGACACTTTCAAGTCTTGCTTTTGCTTTGGCACATGCCCAACAGCATGACCTTGATCGAATAATTTATGTAATTCCTTACACTAGTATTATAGAACAAAATGCTGAACAGTTTCGCAAAGCACTAGGAGATGATCAAGTGATTGAACATCATTCAAGCATTGATGAGCATTCTTCTAGCTATAAGTCTCGATTAGCTGCAGAAAACTGGGACGCGCCTGTGGTTGTAACTACCTCTGTCCAATTTTTTGAGTCATTATTTGCTAATAAATCTAGCCGTTGTCGTAAATTGCATAATATTGTAAATTCTGTTGTTGTTTTAGATGAGGCTCAATTAGTTCCTGTTGAGTATTTGCAACCAATTTTAGAAACCATGCAATTATTGGTTGAATATTACAATGTAACTTTTGTGATTTGTACAGCAACACAGCCAGCACTAGGTTCTCGAATAATTGATGGACATTATTTTAAAGGCCTAAAAGAAATACGAGAGATAATTGGTGATAAGTCAGATGTTAAAAAGTTATATGATTCCTTAAAAAGAGTTGAAGTTGAGTTTCCAGAAGATTTAAATGAACCAATAACGTGGGAAGACCTGGCTGAGGAATTAAGCGATTATGAGCAAGTGTTGTGCATTGTTTCAGATAGAAAAAGCTGTCGAGAGTTACATTCTTTAATGCCAAAAGATACTTATCATTTATCTGCATTAATGTGTGGTGAACACCGCAGTCAAATAATAGCAGAGATCAAAGAAAAATTACAGCAACAGAAGCCGTGTAGGGTAATAAGTACTCAGTTAGTTGAAGCAGGCGTAGATCTTGATTTTCCAGTGGTCTATCGATCCTTTGCCGGATTAGATTCTATTGCCCAAGCAGCGGGCAGGTGTAACCGCGAAGGAAAATTACCCGGTTTTGGGAAAGTGGTTGTGTTCATACCGCCCAAACGACCTCCAGCGGGACTTTTGCGCAAATCTGCAGATACAACTTATAACATTGTTTCAACAAGAACTGATATTAATCCATTAGAACATGCCATTTATGAAAAATATTTCGCTGAATTGTATTGGAAAGCTAATTCATTAGATTCTAAAGACATTATTCCACTATTAAAGCCAGATTGGAAAGAGTGTGGTATTTTCTTCAGATCTGCAGCTGAAAGATTTCAGCTTATTGATAATGCTCGTCAAAGAACTATACTAGTTCGATATGGTGAGGGCAGTAAATTGATTGAGTCACTAAAATATCGAGGACCAAATAGAGAGTTATTGCGACAATTGCAGCGTTATACAGTAAATGTATATAAAGAACAATTTTACTCCATGTTGTCTAGAGGCTCAATAGAAGAAGTACAGCCAGAAATCTATGCGCTTACTTCGGAAATAGAATATGACCATACCATAGGTCTTTTAGTAGATGAGACACTTTTTGATCCAAAAGATTTAATGGTGTAGAGAGGAGATGAATAAGCTTGCATAATTGGTGCTTAGAAGTATGGGGTGATTATGCATGTTTCACTCGTCCAGAAATGAAAGTAGAACGTGTTAGCTATGATGTAATTACTCCTTCAGCTGCGAGAGGGATTTTTGAAGCAATATTATGGAAACCGGCCATACGTTGGAACATTATTAAAATTGAAGTGCTAAACCCGATTAAGTGGATTTCTGTTAGAAGAAATGAAGTTGGTAAAGTAATTCCTAGACCAACAGCCAAACAAATGGCTGGGGAAGATGGCACTACATCAATGGGTATATTTATTGAAGATGAGCGCCAACAACGTGCTGGATTGTTCTTACGTGATGTTCGTTATCGGATTCATGGATATTTTGAGCTACTTGATGAAATGGAGGATGCGGCTAAATATGCAGCAATGTTCGAACGTCGAGCTAGTAATGGGCAATGTTTTCACCGACCATATCTTGGGTGTCGCGAGTTTGCCTGCTATTTTAAACTAGTTGATCCTGCCAAAGAACAAGCAATGCCTATTAATGAAACGAGAGATCTTGGATACATGCTTTACGATTTAGACTTTTCCACTAATCCAAATGAACCCACACCCCAATTTTTTAGAGCTCAGATGGTAAATGGAGTAATTAATACGAGCCGAAAGGAAGTGGAGGTGAGAGGATGATCTTGCAGGCATTAAATGAATATTATGAGCGTAAAGTTGCAGATCCAGAAAGTGATATTCCGCCTTTTGGATGGGAACACAAAGAAATTCCATTTGTGCTTGTATTAGATGAAAATGCGTCTTTGGTAACTATTGAGGATACTCGGGAAGGTGAAGGTAGGAAAAAGAGAGGAAAAGTATTTCTAGTGCCTCAAGGAGTTAAGAAAACATCAGCTATTTCAGCAAACTTACTTTGGGATGCTGCTGGATATGTTTTCGGTATAGATAATAAAGGAAATCCCCAAAGAGCAGCTCTGCAAAAGCAAGCATTCTTAGAAAGATTATCTTCAGAATTGGGAGAACTACCTATTATTCGTACTTTAATAGATTTTTTGCACAATGTTTCTATAGATAGTTTAGAGAAAGAGTCAGTTTGGCAGGAAATTGTTGACACTAATCCGTTTATCTCTTTTAGAATCAGTACTGACTTGCATTTGATTTGTAGGAGACCAGAGGTTGTTGAAAAAATTTCTGTTTTGAATGTTAGTAGTAATTCAAAAAACAGAGGAGTATGTTTAGTAACGGGAAAAACAGGCGAGATAAGACAATTGCACACAGCTATTAAAGGGGTGTATGGTGCCCAAACTAGTGGAGCAAACATAGTTTCTTTTAATTTAGGTCCTTTTTGCTCTTATGGGAAAACTCAAGGCTATAATGCCCCTGTAATAAGCGAAACGGAGTTTAATTATACCACTGCATTAAACTCATTATTGAAATCAGATTCTAAGCAACGGATTACCATAGGAGATGCTAGTACTGTATTTTGGTCAGAAAAAGAATCTAATTTTGAATCTGATTTTAGCTGGTTTTTTCAGGAACCACCGAAAGATGATCCTGCTTTTGGCACAGAAAAGATCAGACAATTATTTGAATCAATTCATACAGGTACTTATATGGACGATGATGGAAATACCAAGTTTTATATTCTTGGCTTGGCACCAAATGCAGCAAGGATATCAATTCGGTTTTGGCATGCAGGTACTATATCGGAGTTTGCTCATCGTATTAAACAATACTTCGATGACTTTAAAATTATTAAACCACCAAATGAACCTGAGTATTATTCCATATGGCGGATTTTAGTTAATATTGCCACTCAGGATAAAAGCGAAAATATCCCACCTAACTTAGCTGGAGATTTTATGAGGTCTATTTTAGAAGGAACCCCTTACCCAACTACACTTCTACAGGCCGCACTACGTAGAATAAGAAGTGATGCGGAATACCGAGTAAAACCAGTAAGAGCAGCATTAATCAAGGCATATCTAAATCGATATTATCGTTTTTATCCTAGTGAACAGTATAAGGAGGTTGGAGTAACTTTGGACAAGCATCAACCATCGCTTGGTTATCAATTAGGTAGATTGTTTGCCGTTCTGGAAAAAATTCAGGAGGAAGCTAATCCAAATCTTAATGCAACCATACGTGAACGTTATTATGGAGCAGCTTGTGCACAACCTGTAACGGTTTTTGCTAATTTGTTAAGACTTAAGAATCATCATCTAGCTAAGATGGAGAATAAGGGGCGAGTGGTTAATTTCGAGAAAATGTTGAGTGAAATTTTATCAAATGTTGAAGATTTTCCTGCTAACTTAGATTTGCATGAGCAAGGACGGTTTGCTATCGGGTATTATCATCAAAGACAATGGTTCTACAATAAAAAAGATGATTATGGAAAGGATGAGTAAAATGACTAAGGAAGTAGTGAAAAATCGCTATGACTTTGTACTTCTATTTGACGTTAAGGATGGGAATCCCAACGGTGATCCTGATGCTGGTAATTTACCTCGAATTGATGCTGAAACAGGTCATGGTTTAGTAACTGATGTTTGCTTAAAACGCAAAGTGAGAAATTATGTTGGTTTAAAAACGGAAGAGAAACCACCATATGCAATTTTTATTAAAGAAAAAAGTATTTTAAATAATACTATTGAGCATGCTTATTTAAGCTTAGGAATTGATTTGAATGAAGCCCCTGCAGATCCTGCCGATGGAAAAACACGAAAAAAGAAAGGACAAGGCCAAGGAAAAGAAGTTGATCGAGCAAAAGAATTTCTCTGTCAAAACTATTATGATATTAGAACTTTTGGAGCAGTCTTATCCACTGGAGCAAATGCGGGTCAAGTAAGAGGTCCTGTACAACTTACTTTTGCTCGATCGATTGACCCAATTGTAGCTTTAGAACACAGTATTACAAGGATGGCTGTAGCAACAGAAACAGAAGCGGAAAAGCAAGGTGGTGATAACAGGACAATGGGGCGTAAGTTTACAGTACCCTACGGATTGTATCGGTCACATGGCTTTATATCCGCACCATTAGCAGGCCAAACTGGTTTTACAGAAGAAGATTTAGAAATGTTATGGGATTCGTTATTAAATATGTTTGAGCATGATCGTTCAGCTGCTAGAGGATTAATGGGTACTCGCAAACTTATTATTTTTAAACATGATTCAAGAATGGGTAATGCTCCGGTACAATTGCTATTTGATGCGATTTCAGTTCGGAAAAAGGATCAGAGTAGGCCAGCGCGAGACTTTAGCGATTATGAAGTGACCATTATTAAGGAACAGATACCACAAGGAGTCACTTTAATCGAAAGGCTATAAAATGAAGAATGTCTATCATGAAGACGATTACTTACAGCTTTCTGCAATCCAACATTTTGCTTTTTGTCCGCGGCAATGGGCATTGATACACGTTGAACAACAATGGAAAGAAAATATTTATACCTATCAAGGGCGAGAATTGCATCAAAGAACTGATGATCCATCTTTTACTGAAAAACGTGGAGATCTGCTTATAACTAGAGCTGTTCCTATTTCGTCGAAAAAATTAGGTTTAAATGGGATTGCTGATGTGATCGAATTCCACAGGGTAGAAAACAATGGGGTTAAGCTTGAAGGTTATGGAGGTCAGTGGTTACCAGTGCCTGTGGAATATAAATTAGGCAATCCCAAGCCTACTAATTGTGATATTTTGCAATTATGTGCCCAAGCAATATGTTTGGAGGAGGCCTTTGAGATAAAGCTAGAGTTCGGTTATATTTATTATGGAAGAAGCAGAAGAAGATTGGATGTATCGTTAAATTCTGAACTGAAAGCAGAGACATATAGAGTCGCTTTAGAGATGCATCAAGTTTTTGCTTCCGGTATTACTCCTGAACCAATTGTTACTAAGGCTTGTGAAAAGTGTTCGCTTAATGAACTTTGTTTGCCGCAAATAGCTTTTAGAAGATCTGTGAAGTGCTACTTAGAGTCTGCTTTAGATGAATAGAATATGTTAGAGGTGATGTTTTTGAGGAAGCTCCTTAATACGCTATATGTGATGTCACCTGAAGCGCATCTTGGCAGAGATGGCGAAAATGTTGTAGTACGCATAGAAGATCAAGAAAGATTTCGAATACCAATTCATAACTTAGAAAGCATCATAACTTACGGTTATACTGGAGCTAGTCCTGCCTTAATGTATCTCTGTACTGAGCGTGGTGTGGCCTTATCGTTTCTATCGCCCAGTGGTCGCTTAAGAGCAAAAATGGCAACACCTACTAAGGGAAATGTATTGTTAAGAAAAAGACAATATAGTTTATCGGATCAAGAAAATGTCAGCACTGAGTATGCTAGAAATTTCATTTTTGGGAAATTAAACAACTGTCGAGCTGTATTAAGGAGGTATTTAAGAGATCATAGAGGTAGAGAATTTGCACAGCAGGTTGAATATGCTGTTAATACTTTGTCTGACCAGATGCGTAGATTGCTTGAAACAGATAAGTTAGAAGCACTAAGGGGAATTGAAGGCGAGGGCGCTAGAACATACTATGGTGTATTTGATTTCTTAATTCTTGAAAATAGAAATGAATTTTATTTCCATGGACGTACTCGTAGACCACCTTTGGATAGAACCAATGCTGTTCTTTCGTTCTTATATAGTCTATTAGCTCATGATTGTACTGCAGCATTAGAAACAGTTGGTTTAGATCCGCAGGTAGGTTTTTTGCATCGTATTAGACCTGGTAGAGCTAGTTTGGCTTTGGATTTAATGGAGGAATTACGACCATATTTGGTAGATCGTTTAACATTGTCATTAATCAATAATCGTCAGCTAGATAAAAATGATTTTATTGTAAAAGAAAATGGAAGTGTATTGTTAAATGATGAAGGAAGACGGAAAGTGGTTAATGCCTGGCAAACACGTAAACAACAAGAGATAATGCATCCTTATTTTGAAGAAAAAGTCACTATAGGACTGCTGCCTTATACCCAGGCAATGCTATTAGCTAGAAGTATACGAGGTGATCTTGAATCGTATCCTCCATTTCTAATAAAATAAGGATGATGTGTTATGATGGTTTTAATAACCTATGATGTTGCTACAGATGATGTTGAAGGTAAAAGGCGTTTAAGGCTAGTTGCTAAAACTTGTGTCGACTATGGTCAAAGGGTTCAAAATTCTGTTTTTGAGTGTTTGGTTGATCCAGTACAGTTTGCCCAGTTGAGAAAAAAATTAGAAGATATTATTGACCCAGAAAAAGATAGTTTGCGTTATTATTTCTTAGGCAGCAATTGGAAGCGGAGAGTTGAACATGTAGGTGCTAAGGAAACATATGATCCAGAGGGTATATTGACAATATAAATTTTTGCGCGAACCCCAAGTGAACATGAAATCCCTGGGAGGTTCGCACCAGGCTCTAGGAGCCGAATACGGCGATTTTTAACAAAAACATAACAAAAAAATCGACCCAAAAAATGAGGTTCGCGCAAACTGCGTTTTTGATCCGCTCCTAGAGCGGGTTTGAACACCCTGCAGTCGCACCCCGTGCGGGTGCGTGGATTGAAACAGGATGGGCGTTAAATAGCTAAATAGTACTTTGTCGTCGCACCCCGTGCGGGTGCGTGGATTGAAACGTCTGTATTTGACGATTTAGTGCTTACTGCTGTAGTCGCACCCCGTGCGGGTGCGTGGATTGAAACATAATATGATGAATCACGTCGACCGTGCAAGCGAGTCGCACCCCGTGCGGGTGCGTGGATTGAAACGCAGGAGGAGCGTAAAATGCGAACTTGTCGGTTATGTCG
>JAAYMV010000033.1 GCA_012521185.1 Bacillota bacterium | reverse complement strand
CGTATCTATTTACCCAGGTTTCGATTTGTGTTATACTTTTTAGCCAGTGTTTTGTAACCACCTGTTTCACCGCTTAAATAATCGAGGACCACATTTAGTTTGAATTCAAATGAGTATTTTGACATAGTAAAACCCCCTAATTCCGTGCCCGGATTTAGGGGGCAACATCAAAATCAAATCCTTTTTCAAGAAATATTAATTTAACTCCAAAATCCGCGGTTTTATCTGCATTTTCTCCAACAGATCAAGGAAATCCTGAGATTTTATCTGTTCCAGCGGCTTACCTAACATAGCCACCATTAATCCCTCAATTACGTTGGTGCCAAATGAACGCCCTTGAATTTCAGGAGTTGTAGTAATTAGTTTGCTAATACCTTTCGACCGCAAAGCCTCAACATCTGCTTCGGTAACTGTGTTAGTAATGATTGTCTTACCAGATAATTCTTTAGGCAGATGCCGGTTAATCATATGAAAATCACCAGCAATAATGTCCGCCCAATGATAATATTTAGCATATTTGGACTTGGCTTGGATGTTTTCTTGTTTTTTTCCTGTAGGATAGAGCAATTTAAAAGGTAATTGAACAACTATTGGCGCTGCCCAGCGAGCTAAATATTTGTGTAGAACATCCAAGCTATAAACGGGAATGTCTACCCCTAAGGCAAAGATCAAATCTCCATACAAAGTCTCACAACCGGTTTTTAATAGTGCTTCGGCCATACCAAAACGATCCATAGCACTAACCATTAGCACTTTTTTCTGATAAAACAGCTCTGGGAATTGATCACTTAAGTCCATTATGACCTTACGTTCCAATGTATTCTTCAAACCGGAACCATCAACAATTGGAGAAAGCTTAGCGCTTCTAGCAATCTTTTTGGCATCACGAAAAACATAACGCTTCGTACCTGCCCAAATATACAAATCAATACCGCCCATACCAAAGGCATCTACTTTACCATCAAGCTCTTTAATCAACTGAATCGCCTTGTTAATATCTCCATCTGTTCCGCGTCTCTCGATGAAAATTCTCTCACCAAGAAAATCTACTTCAGCCTGATGATCACGACTACTTGAACCAATACTAACACTTACCACATGTTTCATGCTCTTCAGTCCTTAACATTTGAAATTAATTTAATCAATTTGTCAGCTGGCACAAAAATATCCTCGCGAATTGGCGACTGACCAATTTCAACCCCTACCACTTTATCACCTAGCATTGCTTCAGCCAAACGAATTCGCATGTCAGAGCCGATCATGATAATGGTGTCAAAGTCTTGTAAATCAGCAATAATTTTCATCAAATGATTCAAAAACTCTAAACCGCTTTGGGCCTCAATATAATCCCAGCGTTCTTTCTCAGTCATTAGGAGCGTATATTCCACACCATATTGTTGGCAAACTGTCAAAAGCTCCTCTTTATTTTTGACTGGAAATCCAATAACAGCTACTGGCCCACCTTTTCTCACTTCAGCCAATGCTTCTAATCGGGAGATAAAAGTGCGATCTACCCCAATTTGCTCCGCCACATCTAATTGAGACAAGCCAGATGACCGCAGGGAAAGAATGCGTTCGATGGTCCGAAGCAATTTATCGCGATTGATCAGTTTATCACCAATCCGTATAAAACTCACCAAACAACCTCCTCTGTGCACACACTGTACACATTGATCTTACCAAATAAGCAAAAAATGGGCAAGACTATTTATTCGACTATTCAACTAATCACTTTGTTTAAAAGTAGCCGCACTTCTTGGTAAGTGCTAACTTGATTTAACTGAGCTCTAATCTTATTTGAATTAGGAATTCCTTTCAAATACCAAGCCAAATGGGAACGCATTTCTCTAACCGCCTGCTGTTCACCGTCGAATTTGATCTTTAACTCTAAATGACGCAAAGCAATTGCGACTCGCTCAGGCAAACTAGGAGGCTCGATGATTTCACCCTTTTCCAGATAGGCTTTTACCTGTTGAAAGATCCAAGGGGCTCCTAAAGCGCCACGACCGATCATTATGTGATCACAGCCCGTTTCGGCAAGCATCCGACTAGCATCTTCCGCAGTAAAAATATCGCCATTACCAACTACTGGAATAGAGACAGCTTCCTTAACCAGGCCAATCCAATTCCACTGTGCTTGACCAGAATAGAACTGTTCTCTAGTTCGACCATGAACTGTAATCCAATAAGCGCCTCCCTGCTCAATACGTTTAGCAATTTCCAAGCAATTAATTGATTGTTCATCCCAACCAATTCTGATTTTGACTGTTACTGGAATGTTCACCCGACTAACAACCTCATTAACAATTCTTTCCACTAAGGCAGGATCTTTCAACAAAGCAGCTCCATCATTATTCTTTACTATTTTTGGTGTCGGACATCCCATATTTAAATCAATCATATCTGGCTGGTATTCATTAGCTACAATTTCAGCTGCTTTTCCTAAGGCTGTTGGATCATGACCGAATAACTGAACTACAAATGGCTTCTCACGCCGATCACTAAGTAGAAGTTGTTTAGTTCGTTCATTATTATAAAGTAAACCTTGAGCACTGATCATTTCACTAACTGTTAGATCGCAACCATACTCTTTTGCTAGTAAGCGAAAGGCTAAATCAGTTACTCCCGCCATTGGCGCAAGGATAATCATTTCTATCACCACTTTAAAATATAAAAAAGCAGGGGCTACCCTGCTCATCTATGCTAACTCTTTTATTAATTTGCATCTGAAGCTCTTTTTTCATACCGTTTCATGAAACGTTCGATTCGTCCGCCGGTGCTAGCCACAGTTTGACGTTGACCAGTATAGAATGGGTGACATTTTGAACATACTTCTACTCTAATTTCTTTTTTTGTTGATCTGGTTGTGAAACTCTCACCACAAACACAAGTTACTTGAGCTTCTTGATAATCTGGATGAATACCTGGACGCATTACCTTCACCTCACTCTCATTACTGTTGAAACAGGTAACATTATATCATAGTCTGTTACGAACAGCAAGAAAAATATCACTAATTATTTATTTTAAATATAGCATTGGATCTACAGGTTTGTTGCGGTAACGGATTTCAAAGTGGAGGTGTGGTCCCGTTGAGTTACCAGTATTGCCACTATAAGCAATCACTTGACCTCTATGAACAGAATCCCCAACTTTAACCACGTTCCGTGAATGGTGAGCATATCTAGTTTCTACACCATTACCGTGATCAATAATAACCATAATTCCGTATCCACCATTAACACCACTATAGATTACTTTTCCATCAGCTGCCGCTTTAACTGGGGTACCAGTTACAATTGCAATATCAATTCCATTATGCATACCACCCCAACGCGGGCCGAATGGCGAAGAAATCCTAGCTCTAGCCGGCCAATCAAAGGCCTTTTGCAACTGCCCATTAATTACTAGCACGTCTTTAATCAAGAGCTGTGTCGCTCCAGGAATAACTAGCTTATCATTGGGCTGAATGCGAGATGCATCCACAATATTATTAGCCTTAATAATTTCTTCCATTGGAACTTTGTAACGCTCAGCAATTTCCCAAAGACTTTCGCCATAAGCTACCGGGTGCAGAACACCCTTAACTGTTAAAATCTGAAGTTCCTGCCCTACTTGAATCCGATTACTATTTGGGATATTGTTAGACGATAAAATACTATCAACAGTAATACCATATGAACGCGCAATATCCCACAGTGTTTCACCAGCGCGAACTTTATGAACCAAAATTGGCGGTTTCTGTCGTTCTTCGGCGGGAACTGGGCTTTCAATAGTCGGCAACTGATTAACAGCTACCAAATTATTATCCTCTTCAGCTAAACTAACACTCTCACTGGCATCAGACTTAGAACTCTCGTCCAAAGGATCACTTGCAATGATCGTGCCTGAAACTGCATCAAAGGCTAGCCGATCTATTCTAGTGGCTAAAAGATCAGTGCTTTCATCAATTTCAGTATCTTGAACATACATATCGAAGTCATAGTCAAAGCCACCTATGTTCAGTCGTTCGTCAGTATGTCCCATAATTGATACACTATATAAAATCATGAGTACAAATAATGCTAAAGTTCGTAAGTAACGATGCCGATTGCTCATAGTTATCCTCCTCTGCCAGGTGCCCCTCCCTAAACAAAAAATTCGACGGAAACGTTAAAAATCCTTTACTTATTCCTGATATTTTCCGCAAAACTCGAATTAATAACGAGATCAATCAATTCTTCATTAGATTTTGTGGCACTTAATCTTTCTAAAATCAAGTCTAGAGTTTCCGCAGAGCCAAGAGAACTCATAGCTTTACGTAGGATCCACATTGCCTCTAACTCTAATTTTGATAATAACAATTCTTCTTTACGTGTACCAGAACGATAAATGTCAATCGCTGGGAAAACTCTTCTTTCAGCGAGCTTTCGATCCAGATGCAGTTCCATATTACCTGTTCCTTTAAACTCCTCAAAAATTACATCGTCCATCCTACTGCCAGTCTCCACTAAAGCGGTAGCCAAAATTGTTAAACTACCTTGTTCCTCCAATTTACGAGCTGCCCCAAAGAAACGCTTTGGTCTATGTAGGGCTGCTGGGTCAACTCCTCCAGAAAGAGTTCTTCCGCTTGGAGGTACTACTAAATTGTGAGCCCTTGCTAGTCTAGTAATACTATCGAGCAAGATCACAACATCTTTACCTGACTCTACCAGGCGTTTTGCTCGTTCCAATACAATATCCGCAACACGAACATGGTTTTCAGGGGGTAAATCAAATGTTGAGCTAATTACCTCACCGTTAACCGAGCGTTCCATATCTGTAACTTCCTCAGGACGTTCATCAATTAACAGCACAATTAACTCCACATCTGGATAATTTTGCGTAATAGCATTGGCCAGTTGTTTTAAAACTGTTGTTTTACCGGCTTTTGGTGGGGCAACTATCATACCGCGCTGTCCAAGGCCAATAGGAGCAATAATATCAATAAGCCTTGTGGTGTGCTTAGCTGGTTCTGTCTCTAAGCGTAAGCGCTGGTAAGGATAAACGGGGGTTAAATCATCAAAATTAGGTCTTGAAGGAGCTAATTCTGGATCACCTAAATTGATGGCCAGAACTTTCAAAAGGGCAAAATAGCGTTCTCCGTCTTTCGGAGGTCGTACTTGACCGAGGACTTCATCTCCCACTCGCATACTAAATCTACGAATTTGCGATGGAGAAACGTAAACATCTTCCTGCCCCGGCGTATAATTATCAACTCTCAAGAACCCAAATCCATCTGCCATTATCTCTAATATACCGCTGATAAATAGCAAACCCTCTTTTTCTGTCTCAGCTTTTAATATCTTTATTATTAAATCTTTTTTACGTAATTGAGAATAACCTGTAACACCTTTACTTTTCGCAATTTCTTGTAATTCACTAATATTCTTGCTCTCTAACTCAGCAATATTCAAAAATCCAACACCTCATTTCCTTAGAGGCAAATTTGGAAGAGCTTAATTGTTAAGCTCTTCCAGAAGAACCAAAGATTCTCATTTTTGCTCTAACTGCTTCTTTCATTGCTTGTTTAGCTGGACCGAGTATTTTTCGAGGGTCAATTTCATCAGGATTATTCTTAACTGTTTCTTTTACAGCCTGGGCAAAGGCTTGTCTTAATTCAGTATCAATATTAATTTTTACTATGCCATAAGGAATAGCTTTTTTAATAGCCTCTTCTGAAATACCAGAAGCACCATGTAACACAAGATTAACAGGAGTCTTCTTGCTAATCTCACTTAATCTTTCAAAATCTAGTTTTGGTTCTCCTCTATAAACGCCATGAGCTGTTCCAATAGCAATTGCTAAAGCATCACACTTTGTTCGTTCAGCAAACTCTGCCGCTTGATCTGGATCAGTAAATGTTGCATCCTTTTCTGCTACAACTACATCATCCTCAATACCGCCAATCATTCCTAACTCAGCTTCTACAGAAATGCCGTTGGGATGTGCCATATCAATAACTCTCTTAGTAATAGCAATGTTTTCTTCAAATGGCAGTTGTGATCCATCGATCATTACTGCCGAAAAACCATGTCTGATACATCTTGCAACTTGAGAAAAATCAGTGCCATGATCCAAGTTAAGAGCCACTGGCACGGTTGCTTTGGCTGCAGCAGCCTTAGCCATAGCAGCAACGTATTCTAAACCAGCGTACCTTAATCCGCCTTGGCTAGCTTGTAAAATTACTGGGGATCTTTCTTCTTCAGCAGCCTCAATGATCGCCTGCAAGATTTCCATGTTATTTAAATTAAAAGCACCAACAGCATAGCCGCCTCTACGGGCATCTTCAAATAATTCCTTTCCAGATACTAACACTAGAATTCCTCCTTGTTTAAGGTTTTCGCCTCTCCTAACCATGTGTATGAAGCTGGCTGCATTACGATTTCGGTTAATTGGGCTAACTTCTGTACATCCTTAGCACTAGTAGCGCCAATAACAATTCCACTGGAACAAGATGAACAAACAAGTTCTACCTTATCTGGATATACATCAATACCAACGGATGGATGATTACATTCACAAGCTATTTTATTAGAACTTGCTAGTTTTTGTAAATAGCCTAAAATAGCCGACATAATTTCCGGCTCATCAAAATCACCAGGCTCTACAAAATCATTGTTCCATGCTGCCACTGCTTCATCAACATCTTGCGGATTTCCTAAATAACCTAGAGCTTCGTCTTCATCCGCTGTATAAAAAGTCAACAAAGGTGCTGCCCAAAATTCTCTAAAAGAATATAACAACCGGACTTGAACTCCGGCTGGACTTAGAAGTCGAACCTCATAACGCTTTTTCTTTTTGACAATATGTCCTTGAGTAAACCCACAACTGCAATGAAATGGCCGAGGAGAACTTGAGATATCAAAAAACGAAAACTCATGGTACTGCAATCGCTCACACGCTGGACAATAAAGTGCCATAGTCCTGTCACCTGTAAGTACCAATCTTGTCGTCCCCCCTATCTATTCCCTAAACCTAATAAATCCTTATTCGCTATTAATATGTAAATTCCTTTTGTAAGCTAGTGAGTAGTTCGACTTCTTTCACATTGCCAAATATGTCATAGTAAATTAAAACCCTACCCTGTTCGGTTAGTTTTTCTTCAACAGAATAATCAACAATCATAACTTCCACTAATCCCATGTGATTTAAGAAAAATAGTCCTTCTTGATAACGGCCCTTAGCAATTGGCCTAACCGAATATAGTTCCACTAATTGGCCATTGCGATAGATTTCTGCATCGGCCGCTAATTCTAAAATATTCAATTTGCCATCAATTAGTACCCTAACTTTTTGTTGTTCTAGACAAACTTCTAAAATTTCGCCATGAAGTGCGTTAGCTGCCAAACTAAAAGCTGTAATAGTAATAAATAAGATCATCGTCATCACAAATAAACTAATATATCTCATTATGCATACCCCTTTCTATCAGAGAGTATGCACTAAGATTTGGCAAGTTATGCAAAAAAGGTCAGATTTTTCAATCTGACCTTTTTCGAAAATCTTCAGGTGTGATTTTATCTAAAAATGCTCTAAAATCCGCCATTTCTTTGTCATCAATAGTTGGATGTTTATCTGAACCTTTATCGAGAACTTTTTGGGCTACGTAAATTGGAACGTCTTCTCGCAAAGCTAGGGCAATGGCATCACTAGGTCTTGAATCAATTTCAATTACTTGCCCTGCTTGACGTACTGTTAATTGAGCATAGAATGTGTCATCTTTTAAATCAGTGATGGTTATTTTTTCTAAAGTACCGCCTAGTTCTCGAATGCAAGACAATAATAAATCATGGGTTAATGGTCGTGGCAGTTCGATTTCTTCCATAATCAAAGCTATGGCTGTTGCTTCTGCTTCGCCAATCACAATTGGCAGAAAAGCTTCACCAATTTCATCTGTAAGAATCACAATATGATTCAAGGTGATAGCATCCAGTCCAATAGCTTCCACAAACATTTCAACCACTACAAACACCCCCTAATTCAAATCACTCTTTACAGCCGACACCGATTTTTTATTATTCAAAGTTGCTTGAATAAAGTCTTTAAAGAGTGGATGAGCATTGTTTGGTCGCGACTTAAATTCAGGATGGAATTGGCAACCAACAAACCAAGGATGATTTGGCAACTCAATAATTTCTACCAAAGAATTATCGGGGGATACTCCAGCAATTAACATTCCTGCTTCGACCAAGGTATCACGATATTTATTGTTTAACTCGTAGCGATGTCGATGACGCTCATAAATAACCTCTTGTTGATAAGCCTGATAACTCAGAGAATTAGGCTGTAATTGGCAAGGACAAGACCCTAGTCGCATCGAATCATCATTATTCGCAGGTAAGTCTATTACTAAGTCGCCAGCCTCGGTAAATTCTGCACTATTGGCGTATTTTAAGCCACAAACATTGCGAGCAAATTCAATCACCGCACATTGCATGCCTAAACTGATACCAAAGAACGGTACTTCATTCCGCCGTGCGTATTCAATTGCCTTAATTTTACCTTCAATACCTCGAGAGCCAAAACCTCCAGGCACCATAATTCCATCAACATCAGCAAAGACTTGTTCTACATCTTGGTCAACAAGCTCTTCACAGTTTACCCATTTTATTTCTACTTTTGTCCGATGATAAAAACCACCGTGTCGTAAAGCCTCACCAATACTCATATAAGCATCAGGCAATGAAACATACTTTCCAACAATAGCTATTTTCACTGTATGCTCAGGATTCTTAATGACTTCTACTAACTCCTGCCATTCCTGCATATCAGGTGGATTACAATCCAATTTCAATTTGTCAACTACGATCTGATCAAGTCCAGACTCAGCAAAATCAAGCGGTACTTCATAAATAGTCTCTACATCTGTATTCGGAATTACTGCTTCCGGCTCAATATCACAAAACAAAGCGATTTTAGCCCGTAATTCCTTAGACAGCTCTTTTTCACTGCGACAAACAATAATATCAGGTTGAATACCAATACTGCGTAACTCTTTTACACTATGCTGAGTTGGTTTGGTTTTCAACTCCTGAGCAGCCTTAATATAAGGTATCAAAGTAACATGAATATAAAGACAGGAATCTCTGCCTACATCAGTTTTAAATTGGCGAATCGCTTCTAAAAAAGGTAAGCTCTCTATATCACCAACAGTGCCGCCAATCTCTACAATGACAACATCTGCTTGACTATCTGTTGCCAGACATTTAATTCGATTCTTAATCTCATTGGTTACATGTGGAATTACCTGAACAGTTTCGCCTAAAAAGGTTCCATTCCGTTCATTCTCTAAAATTGACCAATAAATTTTTCCAGTTGTTACATTACTGCGACATGATAAGCTAGTATCAATGAAACGTTCATAGTGCCCTAAATCCAAATCAGTTTCTGCACCGTCTTCAGTCACAAAAACCTCACCATGTTGGAAGGGACTCATAGTTCCAGGATCAATATTTAGATATGGATCTAGCTTTAAAATCGTAACCTCTAAGCCTCTATTTTTTAGCAATCTCCCTAAAGAAGCCGCAGTTATTCCTTTACCTAGGCTAGATACAACTCCTCCTGTTACAAATATATACTTGGCCATCACAAGCTTCCTCCCTACTTAATTACCATTACCATCATCATATTTACTTAATACTTGTACAAACGCAAAATTCTGTAACAATCCTATTAGTGATAGCCATAAAATCACCAGTAGTACCATGGAAAATGCTGATACAAAAGTTATTACTAAACTTGCTAGTAAAATCAATAAACTAAGCAAAATGTTATCTAGTGTTATTAATGCCGCGCGTTTAATTATGGTTAGGATTCCAACATTTTGTTGTACAAGTAACGGAAATACATATTGCATCATTGCAAACCAGAATAATAATACATACAGCCACATCCCGCCAATTAGCTGAAAAAGAAATACTTGACTATTTAAACTAACTCTAATGTTTAAAATGATGAATAAAAACATCAATCCACAAACTAACACTAATAGCAGGCTGCGCCAAAAAAACTTAAGAAAGGCACCCTTATATTCGGAAATTGCTGTAGAGCCCTCATTAACTATTTTGTTCAGCAGTGCATAGGCTCCAGCAGTAGCTGGACCAAATAAAACCACACTTAACATATTAGCTATGATAAACAAAGTTATATTTTCTAGACCTGAGACAGCGTACAGAAACATTGGTGAAAGCCATAGAAAAAACCATATTACATTAATGACTACTGCCAGACCTAAATGCTCATAGGTTGCCTTAAGGCTCTTAACAATTATTGCCCAACTTTGCGATAAACCCATCGCCCTCCCCCTTTTACATTCTCTCTGGAGCAGAAATTCCTAACAAACCTAAGGTTCTTTGCAAAACTATTTTTACACAATTAGTTAAAACTAATCGAGCATCTCTTAACTCATCTGCTTCACTTAAAACATGGCAATGGGTATAGAAGGAATGAAATTGGCTTGCTAAATCTAAAGCGTAGCGGGCCATTCGATGCGGTTCACGCTGAGTAGCTGCCATTAACAATTCCTCTGGTAATTCTGCCATTTTCTTGATCAAATCAAGTTCCTGCTCTTGGACTAACAAATCTAAGGATACTTCTTTAGCTTGTTTCAAAGTCACTCCTTGCTCCTTAGCCTGCTGTAGTATGCTACAAATCCGAGCATGAGCATATTGAATATAATAAACAGGGTTTTCGTTACTTTGTTCTGCAGCTAAAGTTAAGTCAAAATCTAAATGACTGTCAGGACTGCGCATTAAGAAAAAGTAGCGAGCAGCATCCCGACCAACTTCCTCCATCAAATCCTGTAAGGTAATGAACTCACCGGCTCTTTTTGACATTTTAACCTGTTCACCATCTCTAAGCAAGGCTACATATTGAAGAATCATAATCTCTAAAGCATCTTCTGGATAGCCTAATGCTTGGACAGCTGCTTTCATTCTGGCAATATAACCATGATGATCGGGCCCGAATAAATCAATTAGTTTAGTAAAACCTCGTTTAAGCTTGTCATAATGATAAGCAATATCGGCTGTTACATAAGTATAAGTGCCATCTTGCTTAATAATTACCCGATCCTTGTCATCACCAAAGACGGTAGAACGGAACCAAAATGCACCATCTTTTTCGTACATATATCCTCGCTCTGTTAACCGTTCAATGATGTCTTCTAATGCACCAGCTTCATGCAAATCACGTTCTCTAAACCAGCGATCAAAAGTAACGCCAAAATCTGCTAAATCTTGCTTTTGCCATTCAACCATTTGATCAATACCCCAGATTCGGCAAAACTCTACTCGCTCAGCATAATCTTGATTTAATAACTCAGGTTTTTCTGCCTTTAATCTTTCTGCCAGTTCACTAACATAGGCACCTGGGTATCCATCCTCGGGAAATGGATAATCAGGATTAGCTAGCTGCTGCAAACGAGCTTCCAAGGAACGGCCAAATACTTCTGTTTGTACCCCAGCATCATTTACATAATACTCTGTCGCCACAGAATAACCAGCTGCAGCTAAAAGCTTAGCTAAGGTATCTCCAATAGCAGCTGCCCGAGCATTTACCACATTCATCGGACCCACTGGATTAGCACTCACAAACTCTAATAATACTCGTTCGCCATTACCAAAGGAATTTGCTCCATAAGCTAATTGTTCCTGCTCTATAGTTAATAAAACATCATACAACCATTGATTAGTCAAATAAAAATTAATAAAACCTGGCCCAGCAATTTCCACCTTATCTATTACTGGATGTTCAGGTAAACTAGCCACAATTAACTCTGCCAACTGTCGTGGATTTTTCTTGGCAGGCTTGGCCAATACTAAAGCAACATTGGAGGCGAAATCACCATGAGCCTTTTCCCGGGGCACCTCAAGGTTAATTTCAGGCATACTATCAAGTTCAAGCTGCTTCTGATCAATCAAAACCTGCAGAGCGGATTCGATAATCTCTGCTAGCTGTTGTTTTTGTTTGGTAAAACCACTCATAAAAAACTTCCTTTCCTATAACCTACTACAACCCATAAGAACACCCCTATAGAAAACTACAGGGGGACAAAGCTTTTTTCACATTAAAGATAGTATATCAAAAACACTCATGAAAATAAACAAGTTTTTTGGATAAGCTAACGTTGTGAGGAGGAAGAAATATGGATTTGATGAACCGTCAGGAATATACTCAGGCATGCTTATTTCGGATTAGAGAAGCCTTAGAAACCACAAAAGCATGGTGGGAACATTCTCCAAGCTTAACGCCATATAAAATCGAACAGACTGTAGATATGTTAGAAGATATTATTGATGAGTTGCGCTACTTCCAAGAAAAGGTAGAATTAAACTTACCCGAAAAACTCAGTTATGGTCTATTTAAAGAATAATAAGCCTATAACCGGCTTATTATACTTCGTTAATATAGTAAGCTAATCGTTTTAATTCTAAAGTTAAATCAGCAGAAGCTAATTGAACTCCTTCTGGTAAATCTAACGTTACTGGGGCAAAATTTAAAATAGCGCGTACACCACCATTTACTAAACGATTAGCAACATCCTGTGCATCAGAGGCTGGAACAGTAATAATTCCCATTTTTACCTCATTTTCCCGCACAAAAGATTCTAATTCAGTAATTGGGTAAACCTTAATACCTTCATGTTCCTGACCAACTTTATCTGGATCCGAATCAAAGAGACCAATTAATTCTAAAGTGAAGCTTTCATCTTCTTGAAAACGCCGCATATTATAACGAGTCAAGGCAGTACCAAGACTTCCGGCACCGACTAAAACCACTTTATGAGTAGAATCCAGATTTAAAATTCGGCGTAACTCAGAACGTAAATAATCTATTTCATAACCTACTCCTTGCTTACCGAATTCTCCAAACCAGGCCAAATCTTTACGAACTAACGCTGGCCCTACTCCGGCCTTTTCCCCTAGTTCTTGAGAAGAAATCAAATTATTATTCTCATCTTTGGCTAATTCATCTAGCACTCGTAAATATAGAGGTAAACGGCGCACTACCGCATCAGAAATCTTTCTCCAGCGCAAGGATTACACCTCCGTTTGTCTAATTTCTCAAATAATTTCTGCATGTATACTAATATTTCCTGCTAATTTTAATCAGTTCAGTAAGTTATCAAATTACTTATGATATTTCTCACCACGAATGATTGTCAAAGCTCGATAAATCTGTTCCACTAAAATCAGGCGCATCAGTTGATGAGGAAAAGTAAACTTAGAAAAGGACAGTTTTAAGTCAGCTTTTTCCAATACAGCAGAAGATAAGCCAAGCGATCCACCAATAATCAAAGCGATATTCCCCTGGCCATAGACTGCCAGTTCTTGCAGAATATTACTTAACTCCTCTGACGTCTGCTGCTTACCTAACCGATCTAAAGCAATTACATAATATTTCTCAGGAATCGCATCTAAGATGCGTTTCCCTTCTCGTTCGAGAATCTGTTGACTGCTCTTTTCTGAAAGAGGCTCACTAAAAGATTCTTCTTTTACTTCCACGATTTCCACCTTAGCATAAGTCTGCAACCGTTTAAGATACTCATTGATTCCCATCTCTAAATATTTTTCCTTTAGTTTACCAACAGCGATTATCCTAATATTCATAAAATACTCCTTACATAAATAATCCAGGCGTTAACCTGGATTATTTAGTATTATTCTAATTTTACACTAACCTGCTGACGCTCTTCACCTCTAAAATAATCTAATTCTAAAGTCCCACCAAAACCAGTCTCTTGTACCGCCGCACCAAGTTCACGGATTCCAGCGATTTCTTGGCCATTGACTGCCACAATTACATCACCAGCCTTTAGTCCACTCTTAGCTGCCGGACTATCTTCAATCACCCTTGTTATAAAAGCGCCCCGTTCAACCGCTAGTGTCATAGCAGTTTGCTTACGAATGCTATTAGCTAAAGCAGGCGTTAAAGAACCGCCAAGAACCCCTAACCGCAATGGCTTACCATGCTCAATCAACTGACTGGCTACTTGCTGAGCGATAGAAGCTGGAATCGCAAAACCAATCCCTTGCGCATCTTGAATGATAGCTGTGTTAATCCCGATCACTTGGCCATTCAAGTCCAGTAAAGGACCACCAGAATTTCCTGGATTAATGGCAGCGTCCGTTTGAATCATATTCTCCAAGTATCGATTATTCTCAGGATCTATTAGCAAATCCCTTTCTAAAGCACTAATCACTCCTGCTGAAACTGAGTAATCTTGTCCTAAAGGATTACCAATAGCAATAACTTGTTGACCGACACGTAATTCATTAGAGTTTCCGAGGGTTGCTACAGGTAAATCTTCAGCCTCGATCTTTAAAACAGCCAAATCTGATAAATCGTCTTTCCCAACAATTTTTGCTTCGTAACTACGTCCATCGGGTAAACTAACTAAAATCTCTTTAGCATCAGCAACCACATGGTCATTAGTTAATATATAGCCATCAGCTGAAAAGATAATTCCCGAGCCAATTCCTTCTTGCTGTTTAAAGGTTTGAAAGAAAAACTGATCTACAACTTTTTCCTTCAGTGCCTCAATTTTAACTGTAGCAGGTCCTACTTGCTGAACAGCTAAAACCACAGGTTCCTGCCAATTTCCTTGGGGTTCCTGTGATTCAGCAATATCTTCCTCTAAAGGTAATGATTCATCTTGCTTAGAAATTAATATCCATCCGTAACCTACCAATAAAACAACAACTAACAGGGCAATAAGCCGTTTATCAACCAAAGATACATCCTCCTTTCGAATGTATCTTTAGTTTAACCAACCTAATTAGAATTTTTTCTCGATACCAAAATTAATCCCATCTTGACCAAAGACGTTATCAATTCTCACACCAAACCACCAGTCTGGCCACCACTGATACCTCGTTTGTAAGCTTAAAACTGGTTTTTTAGTTATATTACTTAATTCAGCCGTTAAGCCCCATTTATCAGCTAGCTGACCATCAATTCCTACACCAAGTTTGGTATCGATTAAACCATAACGCTGACGAACATTACCAACTTCTTTACCATATTGTAATTGTAATAAGTTACGTCCACCGATATCTTTCCAACCTATAATGTAGAATGAATCAAGTTCCTGTGGCGAAAATTCAAATTGTACGTTAGGTGAAAAGACGTGTGCACCTTTTATGTCATAGTAGACGCCCCAAGAAGACTCTATATCCACTTTCTCACTCATGCCTTTGAGACTCTGAATATCAGCATTGATCTTCTGAATACTAGTCATAGTATTCTTCAAATCATCCATTGTAGCATTTAGTGACATTTCTTGCGTAATATCTTGTAACACAGTTGTTAACTCATCAGTGCTTTCTTTAATATTAGAAAGTGTTAGTTTAATACTATCAGCAGTAGTACCATCGCCTACCATATCATCAATAAAGAGATTCACGCTATCAATCGTGTATTGAATGCTAGAGGCAATTGCTTGAATTTGATGGAAAATCACTAGAGTTTCTTCAGTTACTTGAGAAATATCACTGTTAAATCCAGAAGCAAATTCCATTACTTCAATGGAAGCGGCGCGAATATTATCGGATACACTATAAATATCATCAATAATTCGATCAACTGTGGAAGCATCTACTGCCTGGCTTAAAGTCACCAAATTATCCGCTGCTGTATGTAATTGCTTTGCTAAATAATCAAATTCTATAGCTGCTAAATTACCAGAGAATTTTTCTAAGTCTTGAGTAAGCCCTGCAACTAATCCTTCCAGATCAACTGCAGCTAACTGTTGGGTAAAAGCATTGACATTAGCAGCCATTTCCTGCCAACCAAACTTAGATAACTCGTTAGTAACTAATCTTAAATCAGCTACAATTTCTTGAATGTCAACACTAGCCAAGTCCCGTGAAATAGTATTAATATTGTTGGCTATATCAGTAAGAGGCATATTTCTCAAACTATTAGTTACTACTGCTAGGTCGTCAGCAATCTCTAATAATGGCAGCTGATCTAGCTTAACTGTAAAACGAGCAATTTCCTCTGCCCGATCACTAATACCTAAGCTAGCAATTTCACTAGTTATCTTAGTTAACTCCTCTGCTAAAGGTGTTAAATCTAAAGCAGCTAAGCTAGCCGTAAAATGACGTAAATCTTGTTCTAAGCTAGCCAAATCCATAGCAGCGATTTCATTTGTAATCCGAACCAAGTCACTAGCTAGCTCCTTAAAAGGAACTTTACTCAACTCCGAAGTAATCTCATTGATAGCTGATATGTCAAGAGTCGCCAGATTTTTGCTAAAGGTTTCTAAATCCTTAAACATGGCATTAAGCTGCAAAGATGGCAGACCTTGCGAAAACTCCTCCACATGATTAGCTACTTCTTGCACAGAAACAGTTATACTATTAACTTGATCGACCGTTTTCTTCAATCCAGCCACTGTTTCTCTCAATAAAATTCCTGTTTCTGCCATATTCTCTTGCAGTGATTCTGATTCAGCAAATTCAGTCAGACTATTAACTACATAGTTTAAATTTCGTAAAGCCCCTTCCACTTCACCCAATAAATCGTCTATTGCTATTGGCTCTACACCAATCACTTCTGTGCCAAAAACTAGTGGTTCCTGCTTAAGACCAGGTTTAATTTCAATATACTTGTCACCTAAAATGCCTGCATTAGCTATGACAAATTGAGAATCTACCGGTATTATTAGTTCCCGATCAAATTTGATTCGTACTAACACTCCGTAAGGCAACAATTCAATAACTGAAACTTTTCCTACATTAACACCAGCAAAACGAACTGGCGCTCCCTCTCTTAACCCATCTACACTTTGATACTTCACATCTATTTCAATGGCTTCTTTTTGACCAAAATCAATTCTGCCAATCGCCATCGTCATTGCTGCTAACAGGATTAAACTGATAATAACTGTTAATCCAACTTTCGCTTCTGGACTTATTCGCATTGTAATCCCCCTTACCCGATTTTAACCGCCATTTCCTGGTTCGTATTACCTAGAATGAAATCCTGGATGCTTTGCTCTGAAGAATTCTTCAATTCTTCAACTGTACCTACAAAAATGATTTTCCCTTTTTGCAGCAATGCCACACGATCAGCAATAGCAAAGGCTCCAGGCAAATCATGGGTAACTACTACAGATGTTACATTTAAACGGGTATTCAGATCTTTAATTAATTTAAGAATGGTATTACTAGTCATTGGATCCAAACCAGCCGTCGGCTCATCATATAACAAGGCCTCTGGCTGCATAGCAATGGCCCGTGCTAAACCAACACGTTTTTTCATCCCACCACTTAGCTCCGCTGGCATCCGTTCTTCAACATTAGATAAACCTACAACTTCCAATGTTTCCTTGACTCTTTTCTCTAGTTCTGGTCTGGGCAACTTTTCGTTTCGCCAAGCAAAACCCACATTTTCTGCAACAGTCAAAGAGTCAAATAAAGCAGCTGACTGAAACACCATTCCTACCTTACGGCGAATTCTCGCCATTTCTTTTTCAGTTAAATTGTTTATTAGTACACCATCAACAAATATCTCACCAGCATCAGGCCGAATTAAACCGTTGATTAACCGTAAAATTGTACTTTTTCCCGCACCACTGGCACCCATAATCACAAAAATTTCACCTTGATCAATTTGTAAATTTACTCCATTTAACACCTGAATGCCATCGGGTGTGAAATATACATCACGTAGCTCTAGCAAGATGCTACCCCCTTAGCTTTTAAACAACACTAGCGATAAAAAGTAATTAGCAATAAAAACTCCAATCATCCCATTAACAACAGAGGCAATAGCACTATCCCCTACCCCTTGAGCACCTTTTTCAGTATTCAAACCTTGAACACAACTAGCAAATACAATAATTACACCAAACACTGCTGCTTTAATCAAACTACAAAACAAATCATAAAGACGAATAAAATTTACGGATGATTCAAAGAAAACCTGCGGTACTACCCCAATTTGGTAGACCGCTACTAAATATCCGCCAATCATTCCAAATAAATTAGCAAAAACAGTCAATACGGGCAACATAATTAAACAAGCCATAAATCTAGGAACTACCAAGTATTGAGTAGGACTAGTAGCTAAAGCACGGAGAGCATCTACTTGTTCCGTAATTTTCATGGTTCCTATTTCAGCAGCAATTGCAGATCCTGCTCTGCCTGCTACAACCACTCCCGTCAATACTGGACCCAACTCCCGTACCACAGCTAAACTTAGAAGTTGTCCGATTAATGAAGCAGCACCAAAACGCTCAAATTCTTGCGAAACTTGTAATGAAAACACCATACCAGTAAAACCAGAAACAATTAATACAATCGGTATTGATTGCACACCTAAGGCAAGCATTTGTTTAACAACTTCTTTGAAATCAATTTCACCACAAATAACATAATATAAAGTTTCGAGAATCAGTTTCGTAACTTGTCCAACTTGCTCAAAAAACCGTATCACTGGCCCTGTTATCTTAGGCATCATGTTAGTAACTCCTCATATCACAATTCTCTATACTATATTTCGTGTCCCAATTAAGAAATCCTTTCATATTAAGAAAGACGCTCACCTTGAGCAAGCGTCTAAAAACCAATCTTTGTTTTCGCAGCTTTCACAGTATTTTTCAGTAACATTGCAATGGTCATCGGTCCAACTCCACCAGGCACCGGCGTAATCCAACCAGCTACCTGGAAAGCAGCATCATAATCAACATCACCAACTAATTTTCCGTCCACGCGATTGATACCAACGTCGATTACTACTGCTCCTGGCTTAATCCAGTCAGCCTTAACCATTTGGCTTTGACCGACTGCAGCTACTAATATATCTGCTTGGGAACACTCTTCTTTGATATTCTTCGTCCGAGAATGACAAATTGTTACCGTAGCATTATATTGTAATAATAATTGAGCGATAGGTTTTCCAACAATGTTACTGCGGCCTAAGACAACAGCTTTCTTACCGGATATATCATAGTTGATTTCTTTCAACATCTCCATAATCCCAGCCGGAGTACAAGGCAAGAATGTGTCCAAACCGATATATAATTTACCAACATTGACTGGATGAAAGCCATCAACGTCTTTCGCTGGATTAATTCGAGCAATCACTTCTTGTTCATCTAATCCCTTAGGTAGAGGTAACTGCACTAGAATCCCATCAACGGTGTTATCTTGATTTAGATCATCAATTAACTGCAATAATTCTTCTTGAGTGGCTGTAGCAGGTAATAAAAACTCTTTAGACTCAATTCCTACTTCTTGACAACTACGCTTCTTATTATTCACATAAACTTGCGAAGCTGGATCATCACCAACTAACACAACGGCTAAGCAGGGTTGCTTACCTAATCTAACTAATTCTTCTACTTCTTGGGAGAGCTGTTTTCTAATTTTCTGTGCCAATCCTTTGCCATCAATTATTTGTGCCATGTATTTTCCTCCCTAATTTATTTTGGCTTTCTATTTCTGCATAGGAGTAATTATCTCCTTTTAATAACTAGTCTTTTTAAGTATGTAACCAGTAGTACTAAAACAATAATACCCGCAACAAGCAGTAAGCTTATTGTATCGAAATATTCTTTCAGCCAATCAATAATCTGTGCTCCATAAACCATTACAAAATACCCTTCCAACATAAAGCGTAATCCTCGCCCAATAAGTGAGGCAACAATAAAACGGGGAATATGACTTTGAAAAACTCCAGCACTAATAGCAAATACTTTGTAGGGAATAGGTGTAAATCCAGCGACCATCACCACCCAGACATCATACTTGTTGAATAAAGCCTCCACTTTATACAAACGTTCTTGATTCACCCATTTTTTTAATAAGGGACGGCCTCCCTTAATGCCAAGGTAATAACCGATTAGAGCACCTAATATCGATCCAATGGTGGTAATAGCTCCTAAATACAAGCCATTTTTCTTCAAAGCTAACGCCATCAACAAACCATCAGGTGGAATTGGAAAAAAGATCGCTTCCACTACTGACCACAGAAATAAACCAAGCGATTCAAGCATCACTTAACCTCCCTGGCCTAGAATATTCTAAGCCTTAACAGAATTATACCTACAAAAAAACCTAAATACTATTCAGTATTTAGGTTTCATTGACAATGGCGTGCCTAGCAGGAATCGAACCTGCGCTCCCGGCTCCGGAGGCCGGTGCTCTATCCCCTGAGCTATAGGCACTTATTAGGTCTTTAGTTTAAAGCATTATTTATTATAACATTGCTATTTATAAAATTCAAGTTAGTTTAAGAAAAAGATCGTGTCAAGCAACTGTAGGATGAAATAGGACCCACCAACCCTAAGGGAACGAGTCAACTGGTATTTTGTTATAAATGCAATGATGCATT
>JAAYMV010000032.1 GCA_012521185.1 Bacillota bacterium | reverse complement strand
CCCCAATACTTACCATCATATTTTAAAGCTTCTTCTACTGCTTTGAGACTTGAAGGTAAGTTATCATAATATTCAGCAGGTAAAATATCACCCATTGGTAATACTGCTCCAGCTGCTACAAGCTCCCAATAACCTATTTTATTTTGAGCATGCCATAAATCATGAGTAGATTCACCAGCAAGTAAACGGTTAAAGTTCACTTCAGGAATATCACTAGTGTGTAAGAATTCAATTTTTACATTAAAATATTTTTCCGCTTCTTGAATACGGTTCATCACCGGCACATGGGATTCAAAATAACCTGGTAATCTATCACTAGTCCAAGAAATAATTGTTACCGTTTCCCCGCCAAAATCATAACTGCCTAGTGGTTTAAAACCCAAATCAGTCAGTACATCTGCTGACGCAAATGATGATATAACCAATAACCCAACTACAACAACCAAAACTGTAAGTAATCTTAGTTTTTTACTCAATACAAAACACCCTCCTATTTTTTGGTTTGTAATAAATTGTAATATATCGGTTATGGTTATTATGTTTCTCCACTAAATGGAAAATCCCGGCTAAACATAGAGGTATTTACAAAAAAAGAGAGGATTAAAATCCTCTCTTTCCTGACTAATTATGTCTAACCTTATTGATTAAATAATTCATTCAGTTTAGTCTGAATGATTGGTTTGATTTCAGCCATACCAGCAACTGCACCTTTGTTGCCAGCAACGATATCTCTAAATACTTGTTTTACAGTATCATCTTTTTCAAAGAAGTTCTCGAACACACGAGAGGCTGTACCATCCCATTCCATGTTAGCTGTAATCAATACGTCAGCTGCATCTTGGCTTCTTACATGAGAAGCAATGAAGTCATTAACAGTTACGTCATCTTCTTGCCATAAAAATGCTCTTAACGCAGCTAAAGCTTCTGGATCTTTAGCATTAACTGGAATTAAAGTTGTACTAATTGCTTGTACTGTCCAGTAATGTTGATCAGCATTTGGTCCTTTTGGTAGTGGAACAATACCCCACTCATCTTGCATTTCAGCTAAAACATATTTGGCAATGTTGGAAGATGTAACTGAGAAATACATAGCTGCTTTACCATTTAAGAAAGTATTTCTTAAATCGCCAGAGCCATAAGTTGGCATAGCTACTTGTAAATCAGTCCAAAGTTCTTTAGCAAATTCTAATGCAGCAATGTATTCTGGCTCATCACCAGTAAAAACAACGCGACCGTCAATTTCTTGAGTTAGCTTAGCACCATTAGATACAGCTAAGTCCCAACTTCTAAGGTCTACAATACCCCATTGATCAGTTTCGCCGTCACCATCAGTATCTCTGGTAGTTTTAATAGCGATTTCGCGAGCTTTATCCCAAGTCCACTCGCCGTCTAAATATAATTCATATAAATCTTCAATACCTTCTCTTTCAAGTAAGGTTTTGTTATAAACTACAAAAAGCATGTCATTTTGGTAACCGTATAATGGCAACCATTCAACAGTTCCAATACCCCAATATTTACCATCATATTTGAAAGCTTCTTCAGTAGCTTGTAAGCTTGGTGGTAGATTTTCATAGTATTCCGCAGGTAAGATATCACTCATTGGAAGAACAGCATCACCAGCTACTAATTCCCAATAACCAATTTTGTTTTGGGCATGCCATAAATCATGAGTAGATTCACCAGCTAATAAGCGGTTATAGTTTACTACAGGAATATCTCGAGTATGAAGGAATTCAATTTTAACATTGAAAAGCTCTTCAGCTTCTTGAATTCTTTCCATTACAGGAACATGAGTTTCAAAATAACCAGGAATTCTATCACTAGTCCAAGAAATAATAGTAACAGTTTCCCCGCCAAAATCATAACTGCCTAAAGGTTTAAGGCCTAAGTCTGTTAATACATCTGCTGAAGCAAATGCTGAACTTAGTAAAAGAACGCTCATAACAAAAACTAAAGCTACAGATAGTTTATATGTTTTCTTCATGTTAAAACTCCTCTTAATAATTTTTTTTGACATAGCGCTGCTCAAAATCCCCTTTCCCCCCTTTCAACATACAATAAGTTTAATAATATTTACATCTATTGCTTTCTATACCGGTCGGAAAATCCCCTGCTAAATGTATGTAAAATATCCATTAACCAAATGTTTGATTAATAGTTTTTCGGATAAATTCGAATTGGTTCCAAAAGACCAGATTTTATCCGACCCCGATCATAATGTGCTAAATGAGCAAAACGCCCTTTATATAGCTCTCGTTCTAATTCTAAAGTTCCACACATTTCATTAGCTGGTGTATTATAAACTCGTACTTGAATCCGGTGTTTCCCTTTTGTTAAGTCAGATACATGAATTCGATAAGGCCTAAAAGGCATTTTTCCTACTTCTTGACCATCAATGTAAATTATGGCATGACTATAAAGCTGTTCTACTTCAATTACCGCTTGTTCTTGCTGGCTGTCCCAGATAAATTCCCCTGTATAATATAAATCACCAGAATAGCCAGGAAAACCTAACTCAGCCCAATCCGGCCATTGTTCACCTGGTAAAGCACGATTAGTACCATCAGGTAGCTTAATGGACCAATTTATTGGTGTTACTACTTCACCTAACTGGTAAGTGGTACCTAAAGATGTATCTCCCTGGTGCTCCACAACAAAGACTTTTAACTCCATTGATAGAAACCGAGTCCTAACTTGCAATTTTGCTCCAGTGGTTAATAGAGCTAGAGTCTGGTCTACCAAGGATAATTCATATAATGCGCCCTCTGTATTAAACTCTAAGTCAGCCTGAGCATAGCGATTTTGCTCATTCAACAATAGATAAACTGTTCTTTCTTTTCCCTTACGAACAGCCAAAGAAATCTTTCCTTTGGTATCTATATTGACCATTTTCGGCAAAAAGTTTTCTAAATCCAAAACTTCATTGCAGATTACCGCTTGATCCGCCAACGGCCAAATTGGTTTAAACACAGCAATTACTTTGCCGCCTTGATTATGAAATGCTTTTAATTTGGCTATAACTTCTTCACCCATGGTTGTGCCAGGCGGAATAATGATGGTGTCAATTAAATATCCTGATTTAGTCCGCAGTCCGCCAACATCGACGGACAATTCTAATAAAGCCTCTTGCCAAATATAATCAAAGGTATAGGGAGCATAAGTTAGATATTCCGCTATGTTTCTTACCCATTCCCAAGGTAAAGCCTCTGCATTGGCAATTCCTGTTCTTCTCAATCCTAATTGCGCCCGATGAAAATCTAAGGCAGGCAAATATAATGCAATATGGTTAGCTGCTTCGCCTGCTGAACCAATTGCTGAAGCCAAAGCCATCCGTTCATAAATTAAGCGACCAAAGGGTTCTTGCAACATATGATGAGGCATTTGAGGACTACGTTCATGAGCTGGCGGTTTATTACCGGAATACATTAAATGAAAATCATTAATACCCCGAATAACCTGATGATCAGTGATAAACCGCATTAAATCCCCACTTAAACCTAAACCCATGCCAGCAAATGTTTCACTAGTTGCCCGTTCCCGACCAAGTAAATTTTTTATAGAACCAGCAAAGCGAGGAAAGTCAGCATAATAATTTGGCGCAATTTGAGCCCATATTACGTCAATAGCTGGTCGATGGTTATACCGTAAATTCTTATAAAAGTGTCCGCTAATTGTCGACATAGTATTATAGTGGTGGTCTAAATCCAGATGACCAGATAATTCCAAACCACGTTCTTCACACCAGCGACTCATTTCTCCATAATAAGCTTCGGCAGCCAAATCTGTCCAAACCTCAAAGAAATCATCTGTATATTGAGCAATTTCACCCCGGGCATAATAGGTTTTAATCATTAACTCTGGCAAAATACTTAGTAAATCATAGCCCTTTTTCTTCTTAAATACTTCTGATAAGCTTTCTGTCCAAGGAAAGGCATAGGCTACATAAGGCTCATCATAAAAAAATCCTTTAACTGTAGAGCCCATATACTCCTTAAATCGGCTGTAATACATTTCGTGCATAACTTCAATAAACCGCTGTGTTGCCTCTGGTTTGAGCATATCAATTATGGACATTGCCGGATCGCCTGGAAAAGACTTAAAAGCGGATTTAGCTTGGTGTGGATCATATTCCCATTGAACAATAACTAAGCGATCCTCCTCTGTTTTACCTGTATATGTAAAATATTCTCCAGCTTTCAAAGATAGTGACTGATAGCTACCGTCAATAGTAATTACACCAGCAGCTAAATATTGTTCAGGTACATATACCGTAACACTATCGCCCTTTGTCACAAAACAGTCAAGGGCAATTTTTAAACGTTTCAACCGATAAGCTGGTTCAGTACATACCAATCCGCCAGCTGTACCACTCGGATAACCCCAATCATCAAAGATCCAAACCTCTAAACCTTCTTCTTTTGCTGTACGGAAAGCAACCTCATAAGCATGAAGCATTTTTTCCATCCAGGCCTGATTGGCTCTTCCTTGAAACTCACCACTAATTATAATATTAAATCCACCAAAACCTTGTTGTTTACACCAACGAACATATTCAATAATGTTATCATCATCTTGATCGATATTTATCCCAAAAAATACCAAAGGTCGATATTTATTGATATCTAAGCCCAATTTATTTGTTAAGTAATTAATAAGCATTGTAACCTGCTCACCTCCATTATTATATCTATACTATACACAATAACTATGTTTAATACAATCAAAACTCGTATTACTTCTAACTTGGAGATCCTTTTTCCAACAATTTTTACCAGAAAATAAAGGATTTTGGTAACAAATACCTAATAATAATATAGGTAAATCAAAATCTTTATTAAATTGTAAAAGGAGCCGAATGGCGATGGCAGATTCCACGTTATCAAGAGACCAGCAACAATTCGGTAGTGCTCTATTACAAAACCTTCCGGGAATCGTATATCGTTGTAAATACGATAGCAACTGGTCAATTGATAATATTCAAGGTATTTGTGAACCTATTACTGGCTATAGTGCAGCAGAATTAATCCAAAACAAGCAATCAATTCGTAACTTAATAATAGAATCTTATCGTGAAAAATACTTGCTTAAATGGCTTACCTGTCTAAATAATAAAACCATCTTTCAGGACGAATATTTGATAATCACTAAAGATGGTTCTAATAAATGGGTTTCTGAACAGGGTGTCGGGGTTTATAATGAGCATGGTCAAGTAATCGCTATTGAAGGTTTTATCACTGATATAACTGAACGCAAATTAGCTGAGCTAGCACTTTTCAATGAGAAAGAAAGATTGCGAATCACCTTACAATCGATTGGTGATGGAGTAATAACCACAGATGAGCATGGTAAGATTACCATGCTTAATCAAGTTGCAGAAGAAATTACCGGATGGGCTCACGAACATGCAATTGGCCGCGACTTTGATGAGGTATTTAATATTTTTGATGAAACTACCAATTGCAAATGTGCTAGTCCAATTCAACAAGTGTTAGAAACGCATGAGGTTGTTGAATTATCTCCAAACACGGTTCTAATTGCTAAAGATGGAGTAAAGCGATTTATTGGCGATACTGCTGCACCAATTAAAGATGCTGCTGGCAAAATCTTAGGCATAGTTGTTGTCTTTCGAGATGTGACCCAAGAACGGCTGCAAGCCTACCGAGAACAGTATACAGCCTTTCATGACGTTCTAACTGGACTACATAATCGCGCCTACTTTGAAGACACTTTATCCTCAATGAATGAACCAGATACACTACCAATCTCCATAATTTTCGGTGATTTAAACGGACTTAAATTAACAAATGATGTTTTTGGTCATCAAGAAGGAGATCAACTATTAGTTAATATTGGTAGAATTTTAAAACGCTTTTCTGGTGAAAAAGGCATTGTTGCTCGCTATGGTGGAGACGAGTTTTCCTTGCTGTTACCAAATACCAGCGAACAAGAGGCAGAAAAAATCTGCAAGGAAATCAAATTAGCCTGCAAAGAAGCTAAACATGAACCGATCTCACTAAATATCGCTTTAGGCTATGCTACAAAAAACAGAGTAAATGATAATATCTATGATATTCTTAATAAAGCGGAAGAGGATATGTACTCTAAAAAACTAGTAGAAAGCAAAGAGTTTCAAAGAGCCATTATTGCTTCTTTAACAAAATTGCTAAAGTCTAAAAGCAGTGAAACGGAAGAACATACTAGACGGATGGTAAAACTGTCGTTTGCTTTAGGCAAGGCTTTTGGGTTAGCCGAGCCTAATTTAGAAGAGCTAAGGCTTTTAGCTGTCTTGCATGACATTGGGAATATAAGTATAAAAAATAGTATCTTAGGTAAGCCGGGATCATTAACTGAAAGTGAATGGCAGGAAATTAAGAAACACCCGCAAACAGGCTTTCGCATTGCTCAAACATCGCCTGAATTAGTGCATATTGCCGATGCTATTTTATCTCACCATGAACGATGGGATGGTCAAGGATATCCCCAGGGCTTATCTAATCGTGATATCCCATTAATTTCACGCATGCTTGCCATTGTAGATGCTTACGAGGCAATGACTGGCTATCGTGTTTATAAACAAGCCATCAGCCATGAAGCAGCTATGAACGAGATTGAAAGAAACTCTGGTTCCCAATTCGACCCATATCTAGTTAATTTATTTATTAAAATTATGGATGAACAACCCGAATTAAGAGAAATTGATGCATCAACAAGTTAGAAGACCCAGGTAACAAAAAGAAAACCTGGGTCTTTTTTAACCAACTATCCAGGCAATCACCGTACAAACAATGATGCCAACAATTGTTGGTAAAACTGCTGCAAGGATAGTCCACTTCTTACTGCCCGTTTCCTTTTTTATTGTTAAAAGCGTAGTACCACAGGGAAAGTGCAGCAAAGAAAAAAGCATAAAATTTAAGGCGGTCAGCCAAGTCCAACCCTGATCTAATAATAACTGACGAAAAGCACTTAGACTATCTAACTCAATCATGGCTCCTTCTGATAAATAGGTCATAACCATAATCGGAATCACAATTTCATTAGCCGGTAGCCCTAAGATAAAGGCCAGTAGAATTACTCCATCTAAACCCATTATCCTGCCTAAGGGATCAAGAAAGTCGGCTAAATAGGCAATAAATGAATACTCACCAACTGTAATATTAGCCAAGAACCAGATTAAGGCTCCAGCTGGCGCAGCTACTTTAACTGCTCGCCAGAGAACAAAAATCGTCCGGTCGAAAAATGACCGAATCAGCACCGTAATTACTTGCGGTTTCCGATAAGGTGGCAGTTCTAATGTAAATGAAGAAGATTCACCTTTTAATAAAGTTCTGGATAGTAACCAAGAAATTGCTAAGGTAATCATAATTCCTGTTATAACAATACTAGCCACAACTAGTGCTGATACCAAAGAACTGCTAGCCATGCTAATCCCAACAGCCATAAACATACTGCTCATAGCAATTAAACCTGGAAAGCGCCCATTACAAGGCACAAAATTATTGGTTAAGATTGCTATTAAGCGTTCCCGAGGTGATTCAATGATCCGAGCAGCAATTACTCCTGCTGCATTACAACCAAAGCCCATCGACATAGTTAAAGACATTTTTCCATGAGCGCCAGAACGTTTAAACAGATGATCTAAGTTAAAAGCTACCCTTGGCAAATAACCTAAATCCTCTAGTAAAGTAAACAAGGGGAAGAAGATCGCCATTGGCGGCAACATAACGGAAACCACCCAAGATAATCCCCGATAAACCCCTAAAACTAACAAACCATATAACCACTCTGGTGCCTGCACCAATTGGAATACGAAGGTTAGTTGCCCTTCAAACCAAAAAAATAAATCAGATAGAAGTTGTGACGGACAATTCGCTCCAACAATTGTGATCCAAAAGACAACACCTAAAAGTAAGAACATCAACGGATAGCCAAAGTACTTAGAGGTCACCAAATCATCGATTAACTGATCCCAATCTCGACCTTGATCTTTAACGACTGTAACCTGATTAGCAATCCTCCGTGCATAATCATATAAAGTAGTTACAATCAGATCCCCATTTTTTTCGTAATTATCAGCTAAACGCAAGTCTGGTCACCTCCTGAATTCCTCTTAAGATCGACTGATCTCCCTCCAATAATCGAAGTGCTACCCACCTTTTATTCAATGATTCTGGTAAGTAGTGTAATTGCTTAATTAAATCGCTAATCTTATTTTCTAATTCAGGCGGATAGTGAATTTTTAGCGGGTTAGTTTTGATTTTTCCATGAACTAATAAATGGATTTGTTCTTGTAACTCTTTTAAGCCAATCCCACGCCGAGCAACGGTTTCCACAACTGGTACTCCCAATTCGTCACCTAATTTTGCTGCATTCACTTGAATATTTTTGCGCTTAGCTTCATCAACCAAATTTAAACAAACTACTACCTGACTGGTAATTTCTAAAACTTGGAGAACCAGATTTAGATTTCTTTCCAAACTAGTAGCATCCACAACTACTACTGTCGCATCGGGTTGACCAAAACAAATAAAATCCCTTGCTACTTGTTCTTCTGGCGAATGAGCCAACAATGAATAAGTTCCTGGTAAATCAACTAGAGTATACTGTTCATTTTGATAACGATAAAAGCCCCAAGCTTGTAACACGGTCTTACCTGGCCAATTTCCTGTATGCTGCTTTAGTCCTGTTAGCCGATTAAATACAGTACTCTTACCCGTATTTGGATTACCAGCTAATGAAATTAAGTAGTCACTCATTGATCGCAACCTCCGAAAAAGGTTTTATGCTAATTTGTTTACTATCATTAACTCTTAAAGCCACTATAGAACCGCGAATCAGATAGGCTATTGGATCCCCTGCTGGACTCTTCCTTATAGTTTTAACTACGGTACCAGGAACCAAACCTAAATCTAATAACCGTCGCCGGGTAAGCCCGTGGGCATCGATAACCGTAACGATCCCACTCTCGCCTACTGGCAACTGATCCAAGGAGATGATCATCAGCAATTCCCACTTTCTCCAATTTGCTATTAGACTATGTTTTTACTTTGGTTTGGTGCCTGGCTAATAAAAAACCTCACTACAGGATTAAGACCTGAGTGAGGTAATTTTCATTTGACTGCCAGCTGGCAGCTGGACTTGCCAGTAATTTTCCTCTCCTAACTGCTGTACTTGTCCTGGTTGACACTCAACCTTATATTTGCCGAAACCAGCTGGTAATCCCAAAGTAATGTTAGTATCTCGCATAGCAGTGATTTCAACACTTAAATTTGCCTGTGTTTTGTCCCATATAAAACTAACTGTGCCAGTGCAAAAATGAAGGTTTTTCACTTTTCCAGTATTCCATTTGCTAGGCAAAGCTGGCAAAATTCGTACTAAATTAGCTGAAGAATAGATTAACATTTCTTGTACAGCTGCTGTCCAGCCTAAATTAGCATCAATTTGGATTGGAGCTGAATTCATTGTTAAGCAAATCCCCATATTACGCCAATCATTATGCAGAGTAAAGAAGTTATTAATAATACAAGATCGGGCTAGCAAATCTAAACACTCAAGAGCACTATCTCCATCCCCTAATCGAGCATAGATATTAGCCATGTGAGCTAAAGACCAACCTGTTTGATCACTTAAACCTACCACCAAACGTTTTTTCACTGCCTGTTCAAAAGCAGCAAACAATTCTGGTTCGGTTTCCTTAGTTACTTCATGACCAGGAAAAACTGGATATAAATGGGATAAATGACGGTGGTTATAATTATCCTGAAAATCGGGATATATCCATTCCCGTACTGCCCCTTCCTCATTTATTTGGTACGGTGGAATTTTAGCTAGAATTGCTTCCCATTTCTCAACCTGCTCAGTATACATACCAGTTATTTTACTACCAGCGATTAAGTTATTGAATAATTCTTTAATAATAGCAATCTCCATTGTAGCATTGATGGTAGAAGGCATTGGATGAGCTAAAGCTGCACTTTCTGAGGTAACAAAATTCCGTGGTGAATTTTCCGGTGACACAGACGGATATACCTGGTAATAACCATCTTCATTTAACTCTAAAAAATCTTCATAAAATAAAGCAGCTTCTCGCATAAACGGCAAAATTTTGTCTTTTAGAAAATCTAAATCACCAGTATACAAATAATATGCATAAAAATGCTGTGCTAACCAGCCTGCAGCACCTGTCCAATTAACAATCACTGGTACCACCTGACAGGGAACGCCAATTCCTGGAGTTGTACCTGCTGGTATGAATATACCCCGACAGCCATAAATATTTCTAGCATTTGTACGAAAATCATCTAACATTGATTCATAATAATTAAATAAGGCGGGAAGCAACTGGGACAAACCGCCTGTCAAGGCATGCCAGTAAATCATTTGTACATTTTCATTGGCCATGTAATGACTCCAAATAGCCCGATAACTACCAACCCAAGCCCCATACATGTGGGCTGGCAATCCATCGGGTCGAGTAGAGGAAATAAACAAATATCTGCCAAAAGCCCACATTTTCTCGATTAATTCTAAGGGTGCTTCTCCCTCATAAGCAGCCAATAGCAATTCTTCATTAGAACGTTGGCTGTTTTCTGTGCCTAAGCTTAACTTCACCGAATTAAACAGGGCTGTATGTATTTGACAGTGATCCGCTAATAAGCTGTGATAATCTTTAGATTCAGCGGCCAGTTTTGCTTTTAAGGCCGCCCAATCAGTTTGGCGCTGGCCATTAATAAAGACCTTAACCAAAATGGTAGCTTGTTTGGCGTTTTTAACAATTAATTGCTGTTGATCATGACAAAGCTGACCATCACTGGTGATAATTCGAGCCACAGCACCAAAATCTGTTCCGTCCTGATGGGTTGCAGCATAAAACAAATATTCACCATCAGCTATAACCTGTAAACTGGCTTGATAATCTTCCCGATAGGGATGCTTTTGCTCATGTAAATCAAAAGTAATTGCAAAATTGACCAGTCCGTTGTCAGCGGTAATTTGATAGGCTATTAAATCAGCAGCCCGCGAAACAAATATAGCCCGCTGATAGGTAGTATCTCCATCCTGCCAGCTAACAGTAACTTCCCCAGTTTCCATATTTAAACAGCGACGATAGCCCCGAAATCCCTGTTTTGTTTCCATTTTCAATTTTAAATCGGCAACTGGTAAGGGAGATGCAAACCTTGATTGGTAACCTGTTTCCTTAAGCGCATCAGCAATTATACCATTAGCTTCTTGATACCTGCCCTCTTTCATCAACTCTCTAGTCTTTGCTAATGCTCCGCTTATATCTGGAACAGCATCTTTCCGCCCTGCATGCCACAGCTCTTGATGGTTAATCAAAATAGTTTCATTAAAAACTCCGCCAAAAACAGCAGCACCTATTTTACCATTACCTGATGGTAATGCTTCTCGCCACATATTTCCCCACCAGGAAGCCGGATACTTTAAAATCAATCGATTAGGACTATTCATTGCTTCGGTCATCTATTTCCCACCTTCAGAATAATCTTGTTAAGCTAATTCTCCATTGCTCTGAATAAACCTGCTGTTAGACAAAGAAGAAGGCGACCAACTGATCGCCCTAAGTTCTTATTGATTTAATCCTAGTCCTGAAATCAACTGATTTAGTTGGTCAGTCAAATCATTACCACCATCGCCAGACAAATCTTGTAACATTTTAGTTAGTACCGGCAATGCTTTGGCGGCTTGCTCTTTCAATTCTTCCGGATTGGCTCGACCGGGATTTGTTAGACTTGGTAATAGTTCTTGCAACTGACTTAAATCAAGAGATGTATTATTATTGGCAGAATTCAGTAATCCAGGTAGTAACATCATTAGTGTTGGTAGCATATTCATTAGTTTATCTAAATTAAAACGATTGGAACCATCACCTCTTCCATCTGACTTTAAGGAATTCATTAAATCCGGCAGTACACTTGCTAGCAGTGGTAAAGCAGTATTCATCAATTCTTCAAGATTTGCTCCACTATCAGTATTACGTTTATTTGGTTTTAATGAGTTCAAGGTTGACACCTCCTCAAGATTAGCATTAGGCTCTTTCAAGCATATTATATTACTAAAACACATAAAGGGTATTAGGAAAAGCGAGCTATTTCCACTATGGTGGAGCGAACTCCACCATAGTGATTGGGAACAATAATTTTTTAAATACTAGGCGAATAAAATAATGGCTACAGCTAGAACTACTAATAAAATAACTAAAAGGATGAAAGTTTCTTGAGTGTTAGTCACCAAATCCACCTCCTAAAGCCAAATTGAAGACTTTGCCCGCCCTTCACTGTTAATATATTAAAGCCAACAGTAAAGGGTAATAAGCTTGTTTTCCTAATTTACCAATCTTAAATAGAAGGTGATCATTATCAAACGACAGCTGCCAATTGGCTTTTTGGTTAATTCAACTGCTAAATTACCGATCTATACTGATTTATCTACTACTAATCAGTTTCGTTTATTTGTTTTTGAACCAGCAAATATCGATTGGCAAACAAATACTGCTCATGGTTTGCTACTTAATAGAGGTCATTGGTTTTGGAAAAGAAGGCAACTACCAAAAGTAATTTATAATCGAATTTATCCTGAATCAAAACTAGTTAATAGTAAACTGCAGCAGCTGCCAGACCAAATCATCCTCTTTAATCAAGTCACCCAGTTTGATAAATGGCAAGTATATCAAAGTTTGCAAACTAATCAATTGGTTAAGCAACATTTACCAGCAAGTTATCCTTACGACCCCGAACACTTGCCCGACTTAATCAACAAACATCATAAACTGATTCTCAAACCAAAAAAAGGCCATCAAGGAGTCGGCATTTGGCGCCTTGAGCTATTAGAGAATGAATCCTATGCCTTATACCGGGATCTTGAGTTTCCCGCTATCTTACCTAATAATCCGCTAACTTTAGCTTTGGTTAACTTAATAATCGACCCTGAGCTGTATCTAATCCAAGAATATCTAGATTTCCAAACTATTGATGGACAGCACTTTGATGTAAGGATATTAGTGCAAAAAAATCAAAAGGGTCAATGGGAAGTTACGGCTGCTTTAAGCAGAATTGCCAAAAGCAACTACTTTATCACTAATATTAGTGACCGTTCGGTAAAAGGATTCACTCTACTACAAAGGCTTAATCTACCTGCTTTAGCAATCATGACAAATATTGAGCAAATTAGTAAAGAAACAGCACAAACCTTGGAGAAAGATTTTGGACATTTAGGAGAAATCAGTGTGGATTTTGGCTTAGATCAGCAAGCCAAGCCATGGATTATTGAGGTTAATGGCAAACCGAACAAAGAATTATTTAACGAAATATTACCAACAAAAACCATCAGCAAAATCTATCTGCAGCCTATCCTCTATGGGCAATATCTAAATTCACTCAGCCACTAGTCTGCCAGAACTATTTTTTCTAAAATTAGTACCTTCTATTTTTACCAATCATATAATTTTAGTAAACGAATAAGGGAGATGGATTAGATGAGCATCCCTAATTCTGGAGCGGTAGTTGGATTAATTGGACTTCCTGGCTCTATTCCTTTCCTTCTGTCCCAGGTTACTATTAAAGTTCTAGATAATGAAGGGCATCTTGTACAGGAAACTGTATCAAATAAGCAAGGCTTGTATTTTTTACATCAAATTCCAGCTGGCTCTTATACTTTATTGTTTGAGCACGAAAACTATTTACCAGTTTCTAAGTCAGTTACTATCCCTCCGCTGTCGATCCAATCGATAAATGTAGAGTTGCAACCGCGAACTAGTCTTGTAACAGGAGTAGTGACCTGGGAGATAACAAACCAGCCAATAACTGATGTTACTATTTTAATTCGAAATGGTATTATTCCGATTAGTAGATTAACTACGGATCAAAATGGGAAATTTGAAGTACAGCTACCAGTGGGAGATTATAATGTGGATTGTTACAAGCCAGGCTATTTTCGCCAATCAGCCGAAGTATCTCTTGTGGAAAATGAGATAACAGAAATTGATATCCAAATGCAAGCAGCATCTGGTATTGCTATTGGAGTTGTTACCTATAAATCAGAAAATAGCACTATTCCAAAGCCATTAGAAAATGTTGAAGTACAACTGCTTGCTGATGAGCAAATTGTTGCTTCTACCAGGACAAATACAATAGGTTTATATATCTTTAACGACCTAGAACTTGATTTAAACTCTAATAATAACACAACAGAATACATTTTGAAATTTAATAAAGATGGTTATCAGACTAAGACTTATCCGCTAAAACTAACTCATTTGTTCTCTACTAGCGTTTCCATACAAAATATTAATTTAGAAAAAAACGCCCCCTAAGAGGCGTTTTTTTAGTTTAATCCTACTACTATTATGATTACTAATAATAAAACAAAGATGAACCACATATCGTCTCGCTCACAACAAACTCTTCTACCCATTAGGGCACCCCCTACATATGCCTTTGCATGTAATACTTTCATTCTTAGCATATGTTTATACTAGGGAAAAAGAGTTAGGTTAATTGTCCTATTTTGGCACTCGATTTGAATATCCTGGTTCGGCTGGCGTATTAGGTTTTGGATAGTTAGTAACATCTACTAAACGGAAATCCTCACCATATACTAAAACTGCAGGAGCATAGTAATAAGCTCTGGAACCAGGCCAATCAGGCAAGTGAGTTATTCCAAAACTTAAAACACCAACACCTTGCATCCAAGGTATCCACATCCGCAATTCTAAAGAAGGTTTATAATACTGAATTGTATTCCCCCAATTATAATTGTAGCCATTGTCAAAGGTACTGACATTAATTTGACCTGAGCGATTAGTACCAGAGATTTGGAAATTCTGATCTATTACTAAGCTGCCTGAATTAGAATTACCTTTAATAGCATGGAAATCTACTCCCACAGTGAAACTACTATTAGCAGGCACTACATAATCCCTAACACTAAATAGATCATCACGTTGAACCACGATTCTTTTGGTTCGACTATAACTATAGATGATTACTTCCTCTACATCCGAGGCAAAACGCGGACTGAATGATTCAATCATTACAGTACGAGAGGGCACAATTAAAGTAGCACGCTCTACAGGATTTCTTCCATATCGGTCATATAATTCAATAGTCATTTGCCGGCGGGCAGTAGCTTCATTAGCTATCGCAACATAAATTGTACCACCATCCGCCCAAGCAATAGCTACTGGTGAATCGGTAAAACTAGCTAAATCCTTAGCTGTATAAGCATAGGCTGGGATGGATACCAGCAAACATAGTACCACCACTAATAAAAGTTGTTTTCTAACCATCCAACACCCTCCTAATCAATTATTTAGTTCGATAGATTACAGCGTCTTCATCACCATAAAATTCTGGAAACGATGT
>JAAYMV010000031.1 GCA_012521185.1 Bacillota bacterium | reverse complement strand
GTTTCTTCTATAATTGTTTCACTCTCTACGATTTCTTCCAAAATTGCTTCCTCGATGGTTTCATCCTTAAAAATCTCTTCCTCTTGGATTTCTTCTTCTTTGATTTCCTCGTCAAAGCTTTGGGTTTCACTGGTATCTTCTAAACCAATTTCAGTTTTGCCTGGTAAATCAGCTGAGAATGAAATGATTGGATATTTTCCATCAGCAATGTTCCAGTTAAAGATAGTGAATGAAGATAACTCTTGTACACTAGTCTCATATGCTATGATTGGTTGATTTTGTTTGGGCAGTGTCATCCGCAATTTAAGCTCTGATATTGGTTGGTCAAAAACCGGAAACCAAAAGGAATTTTGATTAAGCTCTATTAGTTTTTGTCCAGCTTGAGTTAGAAAACCTTCATAATTAAGATCTAGGCGTAACTCGGATTGGTTTGCCTCTGATAAATTGACAGTTACTAAAAGATGATCATCATAATACTTAAAGTGATAATTAGTCAAATTTTTAGTCCAAAGGGACGTAATATAGGCATTAGGAAATAGCTTAAAACTAAAAGTGTTTTGATTAACATCTAAATAGAGATGAGCTTCTACTCGTAGAAAGCCTTGGTCTGGCAGTAGGAATAATTCAGTTGTTGAGTTATTAGCTAATACAGGACTAATAAATGTTAATAATAAGATTATGCAAATTAAGATTCGCTTCATTGGTAAAGCCCCATTTCTAACATAATTAAAATCTAACTTTCACTAGACCACGATCAATTTTTGAGATAGCAGTGCTGATCGTGTCGCCTAACTTTGGCATTGCTAGAACTTGGATTTGGCGTAATACGTCAATAGCTCGGCGACAGAGTTGAATAAAATCACCTGGCTCAATCGGATATGCTTTCAAGAGCGTATCAAGTTTCAGATCCGAAACCCATTGAGCAACTAAATTGGCAGCAGCAGGATTGAGATTAATTTGCTGTTCAGGCGGTAAGTTACCAACACGATTTAATCTGTCTGCAACTGCTTGGATGTCACTAAGCCATTTTGGTGCAGGTACCGCAGGTAGATTAACGGTATAATCGTGAATTAGGCTAGCTGCTAAAGCTGCTAATTGCTTTGAATCAAGAGTATTTAAATAATGATTATCTAATAACTCGCTTAATAGTAATTCTTGGACATATATTTGACTGCCAAGTCTTCCTTTGTTTGTTAATTGATCATCTTCTACAAACCCTAACTTAGTTAAAATTGCTTTTTGTTCTAAAAAATTATTCATAATGACTTCTAGTTGTGCAGGATTTTGAAATCCAGCTAAGGTGTGGGCAAACAGCTGATTTAAATCAAGTTGGGCTGCTTGAGCAATTAAATTGAGAGTTAAATTAAATGAGAGTTCAAATTGGCTAACAATTGGTTCTAATTTGTTTTCATTCCATTCCGGAATTGGTTGTTTGGCTAAGTTTGTAAAGTCAACTAACGATAAAACTGTACCCACTTTATCCATTCCACGACGGCCTGCTCTGCCGGCCATTTGAAAATACTCTTGTTGGGTGAGGTGCCGAAAAGTCTGTCCATCAAATTTAATTAGGCTATCAAAACAGACTGTACGAACAGGCATGTTTATTCCTACAGCAAAGGTTTCGGTGGTAAATAATACTCGAATTAATCGTTGTTCTAGTAAGGTTTCTACGATTTGTTTTACGATTGGTAGCAGGCCAGCATGGTGTACACCTATACCTTTCGTCCATTGCTCTAAATATTCGTCGAAATTTGGGATTTCCTCTCTTCGGATATTTAGCTCTCGAAGTCTTTTACGAACATTAACTAGTACTCCTTGCTGTTCTTTATCGGATAAGAAATTATACCGTGCGCTCAAAAGAGCCGCTTTTTCTGAACAACCTCTTCTGCTAAAGGAGAAATATAAACAGGGAAACAGTCTTTCCTTTCTAACATAGCGAATTAAATCCATAAACCTGGTTGAATCTTGATAAACAGCTTCTGTAGGAAATTGTATATCCTCTGTTGTTAAGGAACCGGCTTTAAAATCATAAGAATCGTCATCACTAAAGACAGTTTGCGCATAAGTGGCGAGCAGTTTATCACGTGGAATTGCTTGACATGCTTTATTAAAGTAGAGATGACGTAATGGAACAGCTCTTTCTTGGTGTTCAACAACAGCAATTGGCTCCTGATGAATTGTATAGATCCAGTCAGCGATTTCATGGATGTTTGGAACGGTAGCCGATATCCCAAGAACTCGCACCCGATTAGGTTTTAGTAAAATTGATTCTTCCCAAACTGTACCACGCTTTTCGTGGTTTAGATAATGAAGTTCATCAAAGATTACCCAGTTCAAGGAAGCAATTCTTGGATCCTGTCTTAAAGCCATATTGCGAAAGATTTCTGTTGTTACAATTAAAATCGGAGCTTGTAAATTAAGTGACACATCTCCAGTTGCCATCCCTACATTTTTCTTACCAAATTGGCGAAAAAACTCGACAAATTTTTGATTAACCAAAGCCTTAATTGGTGCTGTATAGATTACGCTCATTTTTTCTTTAAGACAAGAGTGGATCAAGTAATCAGCAATCAACGTTTTGCCAGTACCAGTTGGGGCACTAACCAAGACCGATGTATTATTCTGAATGTGCCAAAGTGCTTCACGCTGAAATTCGTCTAACACCAAGCCCTTATATTTATAATGAAGCTTTGCAGGTTGTTTCTTATCCACTAAGCTCACCTCGATAAATATATCTTCTCTTTAATTTAAAGAAATTCCTTTTCTAAGACTAGGATTGTATAAGTTAGCATAGAATGGTATAATAACGCTGTGCACAACTTGTGCAAAACAGAGGGAGGTATACCATGCACCCATATATAGAATATGTCAATCCACACTTAGGCAAAACTCTTATGGAAATTGGTTTAGACAAACACTATGTTAAAGGTGAAAGTTGTTATCTTTATGATCAGTCTGGAAAATCATATTTAGATTTCATAGCTGCCTATGGGGCACTGCCCTTTGGCTTTAATCCACCTGAAATATGGGAAGCTATCAACCAGATTCAGGCTATTTCGGAACCAAGTTTTGTACAGCCATCGTTATTGGATGCAGCTGGACAGCTTGGTAAACGGTTAGTTGAAATCGCTCCACCTGGTTTAACCACTGTTACTTTTGCTAATAGTGGTGCCGAAGCTGTAGAAGCAGCTATCAAATTAGCTCGCGCTCGAACTGGAAAACGAGGGATTCTAACTACCCATAGAAGTTTCCATGGTAAAACTTTAGGTGCTTTATCAGCAACGGGAAATACCAGTTATCAAAAGGCTTTTGGTGCACCAGTGGAAGGTTTTTATTTTATTCCTTATGGTGATCTTGACCAATTAGAAGCAGCTTTAGCTGCTAAAAGTCAAGAGCTAGCAGCATTCATTATTGAGCCAATTCAAGGTGAAGGTGGAATTGTTCAGCCTCCCGTTGGTTATTTAAAAGAAGCTAAGGCGCTTTGTGAGAAATATAATGTTTTAATTATTTTTGATGAAATCCAAACTGGTCTAGGGCGAACGGGTAAAATGTTTGGTTGTGATTGGGAAGGGGTAACCCCAGACATCATGACTTTAGCTAAAGCTCTCGGAGGAGGAATTGTTCCGATAGGTGCTGTATTATGCACTGATGATGTTTATACAGAAGAATTTGCTACTAAACATTCATCGACTTTCGCAGGAAATACTTTGGCATGTCGTGTAGGTTTAAAGGTTATTGAATTGCTTACACGAGATAATCAACAGTTGATTAAAGAAGTGGCGCGGAAAGGTGAAATATTAAAACATGGGTTGTTAGCCATCCAAGCTAAGTATCCTCAAATTGTTCAAGAAGTTCGTGGACGTGGATTCATGCTTGGTATTGATTTTGGTAATCGTCGCGATTTATATCCTGACAGTTTATTAGGAATCATGGCTGAACAGCAGATACTTACTCCAATGATTGCTAGCTACCTATTAAATGTAGAACAATTACGAGTTGCACCTACTTTAAATGGAGCGAGCGTAATTCGGATAGAACCACCTTTAGTTGTTACTGATGAACACATTCAGTTGGCATTGCAGAAAGTTGAAAGAGTAGTAGCTATGTTAGCTAGACGAAACACAGCCGCCTTTTTAGGTCATTTGATTGGAGTTGATGTAGTAGACGATAATTTTGTTTCTGCAAGCACTCGGACTCCAGTAGAGCCTTTAAATACTGAGGATGAAGGTCGTTTTGCTTTTTTAATTCATCCTTTGGATATGGAAAATTATCCTCAGTTCGATGAAAGCCTCCGAGTGTTTACTGATGAGCAATTATCGGAACTAGCCAATCGCTGGAGTGACTTAGTGGAACCATTTTTAGTTGCAAGCACAAGAATAACTAGTAAAGCAGGGAAGACCGCTTTTGGTGACTTTATTGCTGTTCCACGTACTGCAGAAGAGTTGCAGAAAATGCCGCCAGAGCAAGCGTTAGATGAGATAAAAGCGGCAGTTGACTTGGCGGTTAGTCGTGGTGCGAAAATAGTCGGATTAGGAGCTTATACTTCAGTAGTAACTGCTGGAGGACGTTCTTTATTAAAACATGTTGATGTTCCGCTCACCACTGGAAATGGTTACACGGTATTATCAGGTGTGGAAGCTTTAATGGTGAGTGCTGAAAAGTTAAATATGGAATTAAATACTTTAACAGCTGCTATTGTTGGTGCCGGTGGTGCTATTGGCAAGGCTTCCGCAATTTTATTATCAGAACATGTAAGAGAGCTGATTTTAATCGGTAATCCTGCCAATCCGCAAAAGAGCGAATACCGAATGTTAAAAGTAATCGCAGAAATGTTTCATTATTTAGCGCGGAAAGCAGCTGAGGGAGTTAGCTTCAAACCTCATTCTATTGGTGCTTATGTGCAGAATTTGTCCAATAAACCAGCTATAGGTAGTAGTTTATCAGAATGGATTGAATTTGCTAGGCAGGTATTAACAAAAGATTGTCCAATAAGTTATACCGTAGATATCCAAGAGCATTTGCCTAAGGCTGATATTATTTTGGCTGCTACAAGTAGTACTGAAGCGATGATTACTTCTCAATTATTAAAGCAAGGAGCTTTAATTTGTGACATGTCTCGTCCAACCAATGTAAGTAAGGAAGTTTTGGAAAAACGAGATGATGTTCTAGTAATTGATGGTGGAGTTATCGAAGTGCCTGGCAAACCAGACTTAGGTTGGGATTTCGGTTTTGAATCTGGTACAGCTTATGCTTGTATGTCTGAAACTATGATGTTAGCATTAGAACAACGCTATGAGAATACTAGTATTGGAGCAGATTTGAACATTGATTTCTTGAATTATTTAGCTGACTTAGCTAAAGTACATGGCTTTAAATTGGCGGGTTTTCGTAGTTTTGATTTACCGTTACCAGAAGAACAATGGGAAAAGGTGGTCAAGGCTCGTAAAGAGACTGTTGCCGCTCAACAAAGAATCTAAAACCAATGCGTCACAAGCATTGGTTTTTTACTGAAGAATCTTAGTTATAATTGACAATGTCCTGAAATATAGATTTACCAAATACCATTTCCTAAATGGAGGGAGCTTATGAAGGACGTTGTTGTGGCTGGAGGTACTGGCCGTACTGGCCGAGCTATAGTCCAGTATTTGACTTACCAACCTAATGTCCGGGTAGTTGCTGTTATTAGCAGAAAATATGCTGGATTGCATATGAGTTCAGTAATTAATGATCTGGCTTACGATATTCCGATTTATAAAAGTTGTCAAGAAGCCCTTGGACATGTTCGACCAGCTGTTTTAGTGGATTTTACTGAACCAGGTATTGCAAAAGAGCATTTTCAACTTTCTGTCGAGCAAAATATAAATCCCATCCTAGGAACAACTGGTTTTACAGAAGATGAGATTGAACATTTTAAAAGATTATGTGTTAGATATTGTTGTGGTGCTGCTTTGATACCCAATTTTTCGCTAGGAGCCTTTCTGATGCTGCAAGCTGTTCGCTTTGGCGCAGCTTTTTTTCAGGATGCAGCGGTGATCGATATGTATCCACCACATAAAACCGAAGTTCCTTCAGGTACATCTAAACAAATTTTGTTTGAACTAAAAAATTACGGTACTTTTTCAGCCAAAAATTTAACTTCTCACAGTTTGCGTTTGGCAGGAGTAACTGCTTATCAAGAGGTTAGATTTGGTGGCATTGGAGAAACGGTTGTAATTAGTCATGATGTTAGTGATCGCTCTTGTTTTGGAGTTGGCGTAGCTTTAGCAATTCAAAAGATTAATCATTTTAACCAATTAGTTACAGATCTGGCAGATCTATTATGTTAGAGCTCAAAAAAAGTCGAAGTTTGAACATAACATCAAAATATGTTGAGCTGAAATGTAAACGATATGTTAAAATGATAGAGGAGTTTTATGTTTTTAACTAGGTGCTGGAGCTAACAACAAAAAAATAGCTATTTTTTTAACAGGATTTTTATCGATCCTTGTCGAAATAGCCTTAGGAACTTCTATTATTATCATTTACTCACATAATTTTTATAACTGGGGTTGTCATTTAAAAAAGGTACATTAGGACTAAAGGGAAAGGATAGGGGAAAGTGTTATGAATGGAAAAATGGCCAAGCTTTATTGCGTAATTTTAATCGGAATTCTTTTGATCTCATCAGGAGTCGTTTTAGCTCAAGCCAACGATGAAGGACTAGAGATCACAGCTTATGTGCGCGAAATATCTTATGGAGATTATCTTGCGAACTATCAGGACAAGGCTCGACCTGAACTAAATTTAATAGTTCCGGCAATTAATTATTCTAGCACTGATATGAATGTTGAAATTGTCTCAAATTTTGAAGGTTATGTGGGAGATGTATTATTGACAGAAGAAAGTGGCTATGTAGAATGGGAAATTGAAATTGAAGAAGCAGGACTTTATAATTTTGCTTTGAAATATTTTCCTATTGAAGGTCGGGGAGTAGCCATTGAAAGAGAATTATCAATAAATGGGGCAAGGCCATTTGCAGGTACCACCTACCTACGTTTCCCTCGGATTTGGGGAGACGAAGGTCCATTTCGTGTGGATTCCTTAGGTAACGAGGTGCGTCCACGCCAGGTTGAGAAACCTGATTGGCAAGAAGTACCCTTCACAGATTATCTTGGGTATTATTCTGAACCTTATTTGTTTTATTTAGAAGAAGGGGTTAATAAAATTAGATTGACTTCACGTATGGAGCCTATGGCCATCGCATATTTGCGGATTTATCAACATCAAAGCCCTGTTAGCTATGATGAATTGGCAGCTGAGTATGATAAATTAGGGTACAAGGAAACCAAGGGAGTTTTTGTTAAAGTACAAGGCGAGGAAGCCGTTGTACGTTCCGATTCAACTTTATTTGCAATTGCAGACCATGGGGATCCAACTGTGGAGCCATATAGTGCAACTGTAACTCGTTTGAATACCATTGGTGGTTATCGCTGGGCACAAGCTGGACAAACGATTACTTGGCATATTGATGTACCTGAAGAAGGCCTGTATAAAATAGGAATCAAGGCCAAACAGGATCAAAAAATTGGTGCCCAAAGCATGAGAAGGCTTTATATTAATAATCAAGTACCTTTTGCAGAAGTTGACGCTATTCCATTTCAATATTCCAGTTATTATAATGTGAATGTTTTAGGTGACCCGACAACAGAAGAACCATATCTTTTCTACTTGCAAAAAGGAACGAATGAGCTAAAGCTTGAAGTAGTTTTAGGAGAAACAGCTCAAATTCTAAATGAAGTAGAGGAAAGGTTATACGAATTAAATACAATCTATCGTAGAATTTTAATGATTACTTCCAATACTCCAGACCCAATGAGAAGCTATGAGCTTGATAAGCGGATTCCTGCTGTTATTGAATATATTGGTGAACAAGCTAAAGGTTTTGAGGACCTTGTTGATCAAATGGTGGCAGCTACTGGAAGTATTGGTGAGCATACTGAACTGCTCAGTCGTCAGGCAAGACTTTTGAATAGAATGTATAGCGACCATGAAGAAATTCCTGGATTGCTAAAAGAGTTTGGAGATAGTCTAGGTGCTCTTGGTACATGGCTAATTAATACTAGAGAGCAGCCATTGCAAATTGATTATATTGTTGTAGCATCACCAGAACAAAGTATGCCTCGTGGAACACCCACATTCTGGCAAAGCTTAAAGCATGAAATAAGCTCCTTGTTTGCTTCCTTTACTCGAGACTATGACTCGATTGGTGATATGGAAACAAATATAGAGATTGCAGGTGATGTAGAACCACTTACAGTATGGATTGGTTCAGGCCGTGACCAAGCTCAGATCTTAAAACAAATGATTGACGATACCTTCCTGCCAGAACATGGAATACCAGTTAAACTGCAACTCGTGCCAGATTTGAGTCAATTATTGATTCGGGCTTTAATTGCGGGTACTGGTCCTGACGTGGCAATCGGATTGCAAGTAGGAGATCCAGTTAACTTTGGTTTACGTGGAGCTTTATATAACTTAGCAGAGTTTGATGATTTTGATGAAGTGATGCAGCGGTTTATGCCTAGTTCGATCGTTCCATTTTCATATCGCGAAAATGTTTGGGCAATAGCAGCACAACAATCATTCCCAGTGATGTTCTATCGGATCGACGTTCTGACCGAGTTAGGCTTAGACATACCAAAAACTTGGGATGATATTTATCGAATGCTTCCGACATTACAGAAGCATGAAATGACTGTTGGAATTGGGCCAGATATGTTCCAAACCATGCTATATCAGCGTGGACAATTAATGTACAAACCGGATGGTGTGGAAACAAATCTTGATTCAGAAGTGGCAATTCAGACCTTTAAGGAATTAACAGACTTATTTACACTCTACGATTTATTAATCACCTTTAATGCTGAAAACAGATTTAAGGTAGGGGAAATGCCGATTGTTATTACGGACATTGGTCTATATAACAGATTGTCGGTATTTGCACCTGAATTACGAGGAGAATGGGGCTTTGACTTAGTGCCAGGCACCGTTCAACCAGATGGAACTATCTCTCATGTAGTAGCTTCTTCGCCATCAGGTACAGCAGTAAACCAAGTAGGTGTTGGTGGACCCGCAACAGCGATTATGTCTACTGCTAAAAATAAAGAACATGCTTGGGAGTTTATAAAATGGTGGACCAGCACAGAAACTCAAGTTCGTTTCGGTCGAGAACTAGAGAGCTTAATGGGAGCAGCAGCTCGTTATCCGACATCGAATGTTGAAGCCTTTAAACAATTACCTTGGTCTTTAGAAGAACGTACTAAATTGCTCAAACAATGGGAGTGGATCGAAGGTACACTAGAAGTTCCTGGTGGTTACTATACAAGTCGGATGTTTGACTGGGCCTTTAGATCAGTTGTCGTTGAATTAAAACCAGTTCGCGAAACATTAATGAAATACAACACCGATATCAATTACGAATTAATGCTTAAACGCCGTGAATTTGGTTTAGAAACAAGTATGGATGAGATTTCTGAGGAACACATTGAGCAATTCTGGTCTCGATTTACGCATATCAAACCACCACAAGCAGACAACAAATAAAATCTAAGTCACCTTACTTTATTAGTAAGGTGACTCCCTAAAACTGCTGGAAAACTCTAATAGAAATATGGAGGAAGCGACATGAGTTCTATGATAGCAAAAACAAAAAGTGCGCCTGGCGTACAAGGAGTTTTGCGCCAAAAGTGGCAGACTCTTTGGAGAGATATTAAGCAAAATAAAGTCTGTTATTTGTTCTTAGCTCCTTATGCGGCACTTTTTATTACATTTACAGTACTACCTGTTTTAATGGCGATTGGTTTAAGTTTCACTTATTTTAATATGTTGCAGCCCCCGCAATGGGTGGGAGTTCATAATTATTTAAGGCTTTTTTTAGAAGATGATATTTTCCTAATAGCAGTTAAGAACACATTCATTTATGCTGCTATTACCGGACCTGTTAGCTATTTTATGTGTTTTATCTTAGCTTGGATGATTAATGAATTTAAGCCTAAAGTTCGAGCTATTTTAACCTTACTATTTTATGCACCTTCTATTTCCGGTAACGTCTATTTAGTGTGGCAAGTAATTTTCTCCGGAGATACCTACGGCTATGTTAATGCATTTCTTCTGTACTGGGGTATTATTAAGTCACCGATCCAGTGGTTAATTGACCCAACTTGGATCATGCCGATTGTAATTATTGTAGTATTATGGATGAGTTTAGGTACTAGCTTCTTAGTCTTTATTGCAGGTTTGCAAGGAATTGACGAAAGTCTTTATGAAGCGGGTGCCATCGACGGGGTGCGGAATCGCTGGCAAGAACTTTGGTATTTAACATTACCAACAATGCGTGGTTATTTAATGTTTGGTGCGATTATGGCTATTACTAGCTCGTTTACAATTGCTAGTGAGATTACCCATTTGGTAGGATTCCCAAGTACGGATTACGCGGCTCATACAATCGTGCAGCACTTACAAGACTATGGAACCATTCGTTTTGAAATGGGTTATGCTTCAGCAATTGCTGTAATCTTATTCTTTATCATGGTTATTTCACAGAGAGTTGTTCAGAAGCTGCTTAATCGGGTAGGGGAATAAGGGGGATTAGAGAATGAAATTTAATTTTAGTATTAGAAAGAAAAGACTCTCTCGTTCTGCTGGTGGGGATACAGCTGTATTTATAATTCTCCTAATGGGGATCGCTTTTATGTCGATGCCTTTGGTATTAACAATTAGTAATGCTTTTAAGCCACTAAGTGAATTATTCCTTTTCCCACCACGTTTTATTGTGCGGAATCCAACCTTAAATAACTTTAAAGACTTGTTAGTCTTGATGGCTCAATCTTGGGTTCCGATGTCACGTTATTTATTGAACTCGTTATTAATCGTAATAGGTGGTACTGCAGGTAACGTATTTTTCGCTTCTTTAGCAGCATATATTTTGTCAGTGCGCAAGTTTCCGGGAGCGAATCTGTTCTTGTCAATGGTTGTTCTGTCGCTGATGTTTTCAGCTGAAGTAACAGCTATTCCAAACTATGTTACGATTGCAGCTTTAGGTTGGGTTGACACCTATGCAGCTATTATTGTTCCCGCTTGGGGTAGTTCTTTAGGTTTATATTTGATGAAGAATTTCGTTGACTCGATGATTCATCGTTCTATTATCGAGGCAGCTGAAATCGATGGTGCCAGTGAATTTAGAATCTATTGGCAAATAGTTATGCCTAACGTCAAGCCAGCCTGGTTAACCATGATTATCTTATTGTTCCAAAGCTTATGGAAAAATACAGGCGGACACTTCTTATACTCAGAGCAACTCAAAACTTTACCTTATGCATTGAGTCAGATTGTTCAAGGTGGAGTTGCTAGACAAGGAGTTGCTGCGGCAGTAACTTTAGTAATGATGATTGTACCAATTGTAGTCTTTGTAATTAACCAAAGTAAAGTGGTTGACACAATGGGAACATCGGGAATGGCAAATTAACGTTAACATTTTAGAACCAGATTACTCTGAAGGACGGAGTGAGGACATTTGAAGTTTAAAAAGATTTGTATGCTAATGTTGGCATTCCTGCTGTTGGCTGGAATACCTGTTTACGCAGCACCATATATGAGCTATACCTATGATTATTGGAATGTAGAGGTACCTTCACCTCATGCTTATGTGCCAGATAAAGTAATCACAGGTTTGGACGTTGGTGTCGGACAATTAAAAACTCCGCATGACATTTTTGTTGATGATAATGGTCATGTGTATGTGTTAGATACTGGTAATAATCGGATTATACATTTAGACAGCGAGTGGAATTTAGTCCGTGTGATTTCTCAATTTGACAATAATGGTAAAACTGAACGGTTTAATGTACCTCGCGGAATTCATGTAAATTCTTATGGTGATATTTATGTTGCTGATCGAGAAAATGGAAGAATAGTAGTTTTAGATAAAGATGCTAACTTGAAAATGTTAGTTACATCACCAGCTGAAGATCAGCCAGAGTTATTTACTAGTGACTTTAGGTTTCGTCCTGATAAGCTAGCAGTTGATAAATATGGAACAATCTATGTAATTTCTATGGGTGTTTATGATGGGATCATGGAATTTGATGAATTTGGTGATTTCCAGGGATTCCAAGGTGCACCTACCGTTAATCCAACTCTTGCTGATTATATTTGGCGTTTAATTAGCACTAAAGCTCAAAGAGCTCGAATGAAATTATTCTTGCCTGTTGAGCACAGTAATATTGCCGTTGACAAAGATGGATTCGTGTATGCAACTGCTATTGGCGGAGAAATTGAAGAACAAGAACGAATTCGTCGTTTGAATACTGCTGGAAAAGACGTTTTACGTCGAATCGAAACAGCACCTCCAATAGGCGACTATATCGGAAATCCATCAATCTTTGTAGACGTAGTGCCGCGTGAAAATGGAATTTACTCAATTCTAGACCGTCAACGAGGTAGAATTTTCACATATGACGCAAACGGTAGTTTGTTATACGCTTTTGGTACATTGGGCGATGTGGACGGTGCATTTAGAAACCCTGTGGCCATTGCTGAAAAAGATGGGCATTTATTAGTGGTCGACGCTATTAAAAACTCAGTTACAGTTTTTCGTCCTACTGAATACAAAGAAATGATTCATAATGCTGTAGCTTACTATGATAATGGTTTTTACGATGAAGCTGCAGAGTTATGGCAAAAGATTTTAGAGAGAAACTCTAACTACGACTTGGCCTACACTGGTATTGGTCGAGCATTACTAATGCAGGGCGATTATGCTGGTGCCATGTACAACTTCAAGCTAGCCAACAACCGAGTTGAGTACTCCGAGGCCTTTAAGTTGTATCGTAAGAGTGTAATTGAAGATTATTTTGGTTTAATCCTGTTCTTGGTGGCTGCTTTAATTATTTATCTGTTAATTATAACGTCTAAGGAAACAGAAGTAGATATTGCTGAAGCTAAGGCAAAAGTTGCTGCCACTTATGCAGAAGTCAAAGAATGGGAAGCGATGCCTAAGCGTCCATTCAAAATTAAAGTGAGACGGCTTTTACGAGCCTTGCGATATTCCTTTAAAGTAATTGTTAGTCCATTTGAAGGATTCTGGGATTTAAAACATGAAGCACGTGGAAATCTATCAGCTGCTCTTACGATTCTTGCTGGAGTAGTTGTAACATATTTATACATGTTGCAATCTACTGGATTTATCTTTAATGAACAAAATCCACGTACCCTAAATATTATCACTGAGGCAGTCAGTATTCTCATTCCCTTTTTCCTTTGGGCTGGCATTAACTGGTCACTTACCACTCTAATGAATGGTAAAGGTAGCTTTAAAGATATTGTAATTGCCTCAGCTTATGCCTTAGTGCCATTTATTTTGATAAATGTGCCACTAACCTTTATTAGTAATTATTTATCAGCAGACGAAGGAGCCTTCTATTATCTCTTCTTGGCTATTTCGCTGATATGGTCAATTGGACTATTGTTCTTTGGTACTATGGTAATTCATGATTATTCTTTGCCAGGTACAATCTTCGTGACACTATTGATTTTGGTAGGTATTGGTATTGCCTTATTTATTGTTCTGTTGTTCCTGGACATTATATTCCAGTTGTTTGGATTTATCCAAGAAGTATATAACGAATTTGTGTTTAGGTTGTAGCGAGGAGGACGCCTCAATGAAATTCAGAAAACAAGCAACAGCCTGCAGTTTTATGGTATTAGCTTTGACAGTGATAATTTCCATTTTCTACTGGAATCCAGTCATGGCTTTAGAGTTACCAGAATACCAGGTTGTAGCAGAAAACGACAATTTAATCTTGTACTTTAACGAAACAACCTTAGAGGTAGCTGTTTATCAAAAGAGCACAGAGCAAGTATGGTTTTCTAATCCATACGAGCGTGACACAGTTGAGAAAATCGCCAGGGGTGCTGCTAAGAATGCCTTGGGAGCACAACTGCGAATCAACTACTTTACTCCCCAAGATGTGCAGCGTTCTATGGATAGCTATAATGATAGTCTTGCTTATGGACAATATGAAATTGTTTCCATTGAGAACGGCATAAGGGTTGAGTATTTGTTTGGTAAAGAATGGGACGATCAGTATTATGTTCCATTAATTGTGGACAAAAGTATTTTTGAAGAGGATTATTTAGCGAATTTATCAGCTAGTGATCGCAGAACTATACAAAACCTGTATGCCCTAGTGGAGATTGTTGAAGCTCCAGAAGGTGTCACACCAACGCTGCTTAATAAGTACGTGATTAATGCAGTTAGTGGTGGTTTGAATAATAGAGAGGCTAGAACTATTCACGAAGTATTTTTAGATCATCTAGTTCGATATAAAGACTCTTTATCTAATCGTAATGATGTGAAAGAAGCAGATCTACAACCATTCTTAGGGAAAACGTTCTATATTCTAAAGCAAAGAGAACGGGATATGCTGCCATGGGATAAAGATGCCTTGATTGAAATAACTAGAGAATCAGGTTTTGATCCTTATCAAATAGGTGAAAACTATCAGCTATTTGATATGTCACCAGGTAAACCGAACGTAGTCTTATTCTATATACCGATAGAATATACTTTGGAAGATGACAATTTTGTAGTTCGGGTTCCTGTAAATGAAGTAGAATATCCTGTTAATGTATTGGATGCTGAAGGCCAAAGAGTAACCTATCCGTTAGTATCTATTGATGTGTTACCATACTTTGGTGCAGCAGCTCCAACAGCAGAAGGTTATATGTTTGTTCCTGATGGGTCAGGCGCTCTTATCTATTTAAATAACGGAAAGACTCATTTAAATGCTTATAGCCGTCGTATCTATGGCCGAGACCTAGCATTAACTTTCATGACTCAAGAATCATCGGTTATTGATTATCAAAATAAGCTGCCAGTCTTCGGCTTAAAAGCAGATGATACTGCCTGGTTTGCAATTATTGAAGACGGAGCTAGTATTGCTCAATTAAATGCAGATATTTCTGGTAAGAGAATTTCTTACAATACTATTTATCCACAGTTTAGGATTATTGAGTACACTTCAACATCCTTACAAGGTGATAGCAGTGCATTATTGACACAAAATATACACGGTGCATCCGCTCAATGGGTACAAAGTGGTAAAAACTCGATTAACGTTTACCAAAATCCAATGTACTCAGGAGATATTAAAATTAGATATGCGTTGCTAACTGATGAAAAGGCCAATTATGTTGGTATGGCTCATTATTATCAAGATTATCTAGTGGAAAAATATGGCTTAAAGCGAATTGAACCCCAAGAGCAACTGCCATTATTTTTAGAGATTGTCGGTGCAGTTGATGATATGAAGCCAATTTTGGGTGTACCAAGAGAAGTTATCGTTCCGTTAACTACCTACAAGGAGCTAGAAGCTATAGTCACTGACTTGGCAGATAGAGGTATTCCTAACCTTTACGTAGATTATGTTGGTTGGATGAATGATGGTTATATGCATGGTTTTCCACGTAATATTAAACTAGAGTCAGCTTTAGGCAGCAAACGTGATTTCTTGAACTTAACCAAAACTATGGAAAATATTGGAGCTACTTTCTATCCAGAAGTTAACTTTTTAATAGTTAACCAAGATTCATTGTTCGATGGTTATCGTGTACGACGTGATGCTGTACGAGCCTTAGACAGAAGACCAATTGAATACCTTTTATCTCCTGCTAAGGTAGAAGGGTTAGTAGATCGTTATTTGGATGATCATTTGAAGTTAGGTCTGACTGGCTTAACCCTCAGTGACATTCAATATAGTCTGTATAGTGATTATAATAGAAAAGTTAATATTGGACGGGAAGATGCAGTTAGAATCTATGAAAGAGTTCTTGCTAAATTAGCTAAGGACAATAATCAAAAACTTCATATGCGCAGCTTAAATGCGTACGCTATTCCCTACGCTAATAGTGTTTCATATATACCATTAAGTGATAGTGGATTGGATATTGTTGATGAAAGTATTCCATTCATGCCAATTGTTTTACATGGATATGTCAGCTATGCTAGTGAACCAATTAACCGTACTGGCGATGGACAATATCATATTCTGAAAATGGCTGAGGCCGGTGCCTTACCATATTACTTCGGATTTATGGCTAATCCTGATGTAATTAAAGGTAGTATCTATGGCGGCCTATTTACTGGACAATATAGTACTTGGGTAGATGAAGCTGTAGCTGTTTATGAAATGTTCAATGAGCATTTTAATGATGTTCAAGGATTAAGAATTGTCGATCACCAAAAGGTAGCTGAAAAGGTATATCTAACTGTATATGAAAATGGTAAAAGTGTCGTTGTCAACTATAGTAATCACCCAATGGAATTCAATGGAGTTACTGTAGAATCCAAAAGTTTTCGAGTTTTTAAGGGGGAATGACTTAAATGAAAATTCAAGGCCGTAGGAGGCTGAGCTTGAAGGGAAGAGAGGCTTTATCCGGTTACCTCTTCACATTGCCTTTCGTAATCGGATTTATACTCATGTTCCTCTACCCCTTTTTACAGTCGATCCTCTTTAGTTTAAGCGAACTAAAAATTACAGCAGAAGGCTATGAGCTAATTTGGGTTGGTTTAGGCAACTACCATAATGCTTTATTTGTAAACGCGGAATATCCTAGATTACTATTTGAAACTGGAGTAGCGATGTTTCGAGACGTTCCTTTGATTTTGATTTTCAGTTTCTTTGCAGCTATTTTATTAAATCAAAAATTTAAAGGCCGTTTAATCGCTCGTGTAATCTTTTTCTTACCAGTGATTATGGGAGCGGATATTATCCTACGAATGGAAAGTGCGGACTATATGTCATTCTTCCTAGATGCAGGATTAGTAGAGGAAACTGCAGCTCAAACAGTTTTTAACCGTTCTCAAATTGTTGGATTGTTAATGTACTTGAAGTTACCTGAAGGATTGTTAACCTATATCGTTCAAGGTTCAGAGCGAATTTCTGAAATCATTCGTTCTTCCGGTATTCAAATTTTGATTTTCCTAGCTGGCTTACAATCAATTCCATCTTCATTATATGAAGTTGCCAAAATTGAAGGAGCCACTGGGTGGGAATCGTTTTGGATGGTTACCCTTCCTTTGTTAAGTCCGTTAATTGTTACAAATATTGTATACAGCATTATTGATTTCTTTACAGCTCCTTCAAACGAACTTGTTAACTTTATTCAGGATAATACGTTTGGAGGAGCGGGCTACGGTGTGAGTATGGCCATGAGCTGGTTATACTTTGTACTAGTGGGGATCTTCTTGCTGTTAACAGCTGGATTAATCTCACGGAAAGTTGTTTATATGGACTAAACTAAGGGGGGAGAATAGATGTTTCGCAGAAAGAGAATTGCAGAAATTTTATGGACTGTCATACGAACCCTTATTATAGTTGGAATCTGTTTTGTAATTTTACGACCGCTTTTAACTAAGATTGTTTCCTCTTTTATGATGGAACGTGACCTATATGATCAGACTGTAAAATGGATTCCACGAACCTTTACTTTAGATAATTATCGGGCAATGATTGTCCACATGAAATATTGGGAAGCACTAAGAAATTCGTTTATTTTCTCATTTAGCATTGCAACCTTACAATTAATTTCATGTACTTTAGTAGGGTATGGTCTAGCTCGATTCAAATTTAGGGGTTCAACTTTAATATTTGGTTTAGCAATTTTTACACTGATTGTGCCACCACAAATTATCAACTTACCACTATATTTAAACTTCCGTTTCTTTACAATTTGGGGCTTGTTACCTGAACCGGGTATTGACCTACTAGGAAGTTATTGGCCTTTTATTCTAATGGCAATTAGTGGTACAGGATTTAATAACGGTTTATTCATCTATATTATGCGTCAGTTCTTTAAGGGGTCACCAAAGTCACTTGAAGAAGCAGCTTACATTGATGGTGCTAATCCTTTACAAACGTTTATCCGCATTATGGTGCCAGGGGCAGTACCAGCATTTGTAATCGTGTTCTTGTTCGCCTTTGTGTGGCAGTGGAATGACTACTTCTTTACGGGAATGTATATGCGCGGTGGAGTATTGCTATCTCATACATTAGACGTAGCCGCATCTAACTACGCATACGCACTAGGTAGACAATTTACAGGACAATACATTTCACTGTTGAATAATACTGGTATGATTTTATTTATCTTACCACTATTAATCCTATATGCACTGATGCAACGGTACTTCATTGAAAGTATTGAAAGAACAGGTCTTGTTGGTTAGTTTAAAAGTAGCATAGTTTATAAAATAGTGAGATTTATTCTCACTATTTTACCCTATTTGGGTTTATAATTTAATAATTGCCGGGGGGGGGTGATGCATTAGCGGAAAAGGGTTCGCTATTCTTTTTGCATTACATGATATGTTAAGGAGGCAAAGAAATGTTTGGAAAGTCTAAGATGAGTTTAGTTTTAACCTTGGTTTTAAGCTTGATCTTATTTGGTTCAACATTTGCTTCAGCATTTGACTTAACACAATTTGGATTAAAACCTGCAGAAGAATACGATCTTGGTGGTGCAACTGTAACTATTATTTCCTGGACTAGTGATAGAATGTCGAAATACTTCCAAGACAACTTGGCTGTAATGGGACGGGTTGAAGAAGCTGAAAGAATTTTCAACTGTAAAATTAATTGGATGCAAGATAGCAACCAGCCAGATATTAACGCCGCCCGTCTATTAGCTGGTGAATCCACTCATGACATTTGGCATGTACAAAACAAAAAAGGCTATTGGGAACTGGTTGCCAATGGATATGTAATTCCATTAAGCGATATTTTGCCACCTGAGTACTATGAAGCTATGCCACCTACCCTAATAGCAACTGAAGAAGCATTGAAATACAATGGTAAATATTGGGGAGCTGGTCCAGTTGAGTGGCGACCTGTTTATGGCTACCAAAACGATATGATCTTCGTTGCTTATAATAAAACAATGTTCGAAAGAGAAGGCATTGAAGATTTGTACGAGCTTTATCTAGCAGGTGAATGGACTTGGGATAAAGCAACTGAAATCGCTGTTAAGCTAACCGCAGATTTAGATGGTGACGGTGAAACTGATCAGTGGGGTATTGTAGACGTTAGACCTTGGGACTTAGCTGTTTCCAATGGTGCTAGCATAACCCGAGAAGATGAAAATGGTCGAGTAATTTTTACAGCAGATGAACCAGCTTATTTGGAAGCACTAGAACAATATTATACGTGGTGGTCTGAACTTGAAGTTGTTATGCCAACATACGGTTCTTCCACGTTACGTGATACATTCATTAATGGTAAAGCAGGTATGTATTTCTACGTTCCAGCATACAGCCTAACAGATCAAATTCTACCTAACATGGTAGATGAATGGGGTCTAGTGCCTTATCCAAAAGGGCCAAGAATGGACGAATATTCTTGGACTGTCCAAGCACTAAACACAACCCTAATTCCGATTAATGCAAAAGATCCTGAGGCATTAGTTGCCTTAAGAACATTCTTATGGCGTGAAGAAGACATCGATACTACCGACTTATTAGCAGCACATGTAAAATCAAGAGAAGCAGCAGATGTATTCTTAACTGCTAATCGTGAATGGGATGGTAATGCATCTCGGTTATTTGAAAACTTCCTAGGCGATTTCCAAAATGTTACTCGTGAAGTTGCTAGGGGCGCTAAGAGCCCAGCAGCAGCAATGGCCGAATTGAAACCAGTTATTCAAGGTAACCTAGATGACCTATTCAATCAATAATACTTAAGCTTTATTCTAGAGGGGAGGATTGTCTCCTCTCTAGATTTATAAAAATGAAACTGTTTTTAGGAGTGAAATTCGTGTTTGATTCTATAACACCACTTTTACCAGAATTTCCTGATAATAGTGTAAATATCTTGGATTTTGGTGCCAAATCTGATGGAGAAACTTTAAACACAGAGGCGATCAATAAAGCCATTGAAGCTTGTTCAAAGCTTGGTGGTGGACGAGTAGTGATTCCGGCTGGTTTTTGGTTAACAGGTCCGATTGTGTTGCAGGATAACATCAATTTACATATTGAGTCAGGGGCTTTAGTACTCTTTACCTCCGATTTCAAAGCCTACCCTTTACGTAGAGTAGAGTTAAGAAACGGTGTTTCCAATGTGATCCTAACGGCACCGATTTATGCGGAAAATGTTAGCAATATCGCCATAACTGGAGCAGGCATCTTTGATGGTTCTGGTCATTATTGGCGTCCTGTTAAAAAGTTTAAAATGACTGAACGTCAGTGGAGAGAGTTGTTGCTTTCCGGTGGAGTTTTAAATGAAGATGGCGGTATTTGGTGGCCAACCGAAACAGCCCTAAAAGGCGAAAAAAGAATATCTAAATTACAGAATAATCCAGATGCGAGCTTAGAGGATTACGAAGAGATTCGTGATTATCTAAGACCGCGTTTGTTGAATTTTATTAATTGTCAGCGTATTTTATTAGATGGTCCTGTATTCCAGAATTCTCCAATGTGGAATATTCATCCATTGCTCTGTGAGGAAGTTACGATTAGGAATATTACAGTACGTAATCCTTGGTTCTCACAAAATGGAGATGGGTTAGATATTGAATCTTGTAAAAATGTATTAATTGAAAACTCTACTTTTGATGTTGGTGACGACGCCATCTGTATGAAATCAGGACTTAACGAGGCAGGTCGTACAATTGGTGTGCCAACTGAAAATGTTCATGTTCGTAATAATACAGTATATCATGGCCACGGCGGGTTTACGATCGGTAGCGAAATGTCTGGTGGAGTTAAAAATGTTTTAGTAGAAGATTGTAAATTTATCGGCACTGATTTAGGACTACGCTTTAAGAGTGTTCGAGGCCGCGGTGGTGTTGTAGAAGATATTTATATTCGAAATATCCATATGGTTGAAATCAAAGGTGATGCCATCACTATTGACTTATACTACGAAGTTAAGCCTGGCAGTGAAGATGACCGAGTATTACCTGTTTCTGAAGAAACACCAGTAATCAAAGATATTTTCATGGATAATATCACCTGTCGCGGAGCTGGTAATGGTATTTTCTTACGAGGCTTGCCGGAAATGCCTTTAAGCAATATTCAACTTAAGAACGTGGATATTACAGCGAAAAACGGTATTGTTTGTGAAAATACCGAAAATTATCTCTTTGAACAAGTTATCGTAAAGGATAAAGATGGCAATCTATTATTTCAAGGGAAGTAGATAATTTCACAATGTACTTTTAATCATTTTACAAACGGAGGTAAAAATCAGTGAAGAAAAATATATTACTAGTTACATTAAGTTGCCTGGTAGTCTTGATTATGGTTGGACTAGCAAATGCTCAAGGGCTTTTAGTATACGAAACTTCCTTTGAAGAAGATGCTATCGGCGTGACACCTGCAGGCTGGCAAAGTGCACCATTTGCAACAAGTGCCGTAGTAGTAGATTCTTCTGAGATTCCAGCAGCTGATGGACAAAAGGTGGTCCGGTTAACAAATGATCCTTCCTCATATGGAGAGTTTTTTCTTGATACTGAGGATATTTATCATGGTAAATTAGTTGTTCAATTTTATCAAATAAGCTCTCCAAGGGAGAATATTAATATTGAGATACGTAATCAAAGGTCACGGCTTGCAGGTGCATATATTACCCAATCTGGTAATGTACGTGCACGAGATAATGGGGTAACCACAGGTAATTTGATCAATTTACCTGTTGAAAATTGGCATATATTTGTGATGGAATGGAATGTAGCTGAGCAGTGGTTTAAGATTTCTTATGTAGAAAATGGACAGGAAAACTTGATTACTCAAGCCCAGCTAGATGCTACTCAATCAGGAGAACCAGGTAACCGGATTTATATCAATATTTCTCCTCGAGATGAAGAAAAGGTTGCCTATATTGATAATGTAAGAATTTATGATTTAGGTAAGTAAGCAACCAACTCTAAAGAACTTCCCTCGAAATATTCGGAATAGAGGAGGGTTATCAAGTTGCGTTTACCACGATATTCTATAATTATAACATTAACATTGATTATTTTGCTTCTTTCTATTAGTGTTATTGCTAGTACTCTTAGTCTAGAACAATTAATTGCTATGTTAGAGCATGAACAGCCAGAAATGCGCCTTTCGGCAATTACGCAACTAATGGAAAGAAATTTAGTTGATGATAATATTTTAGTTAAACTTGTTGATTTATTAGATGATTCGGATTATAATGTAAGTCAGGCAGCTAATAAAGCATTAGCTGCCTGTGGCCTTAGAGCAGTTTCGCATTTGGCCGAAGGATTGTTTAGCAAATATACTAGTGCTGATAAAATTACTGTTAGACAAAATATTTGTAGAATTTTAGGACAAATTGAAGATGAAGAAACTGTCGAAGTGTTAATTTCTACGCTTTCTGATCCTTCTCCACAGGTACGCAGAGCGGCAGCCTTAGCATTAGAACAAATAGGTCCAACTGCTGTTAAGAGCAGTGAGCCATTGGCAAGATTATTGCTTAATCGGGAAGAAGATGCACAAGTAAGAGCAGCAGCAGCTCAGGCTCTTGGTAAAGTTGGTTACGATAATAATCTTGCAGTTTTTGCTTTATCAATTGCTCGGGTAGAGAAAGCATTTCAAGTTGTATGGGCTGCTCAAGGTGCCTTGAATCAACTAAATATTGATACAGAGGAAATATTATTTGCCATTTTAAAGCAAGCGGAAAATCCTGAATATGCGAAACTGGCGAGTGATGCCTTAGTTCATTTTATCAATACAAGTGCTGATGGCATTGATATTTTACAAGAGATTTTTTATTATGAGGAAACCGAAGACGAAAGTGAAGCGGATAGCAATGATGAAATAGAACTTATCCAGATGGTCATTGCTAAGCAGTTGGCACGTTCATTTAATGGATTTGACAACGAGAAAAAAACTAAAGTGATAGAGATTTTACAAACAGGCTTGCTAAGTGAAAATCCTAAAATTCAGTTGATTATTGCAAAAAATCTGGCAGGGGCTTCAAAAGATGCTGCAAGCTTGCAAAAATCCTTAATTGATTTAGTTGGTAGCCAGAAAAATGCTCTGGAATTAAGAAGGGCAGCAATTTATGCCTTGGAGTGGGTAGCAAAGCCTGATTCTGCCATGTTCAATCAGCTTATTACTTTGGCTTTTGAACGTCACCAAGATCAGGCAATTAGTGAGACTGCTATTCGCACTATAGCCCAAAGCCGCTTAAATCGACCAGAAGATATCTGGCCATTATTAGCTTATATGCCGTTTATGAATGATGAACAGCTTTGGTTAATTTCTCCTTTGATAGTAGAAGCCGGTGAGAAAAGCCAAACTATTATTCAGGAGTTGACCAACTTAGCAATTGATGGTGACAATCGAGCAAGGCTTTTAGCAATTCGTTGTCTCAGTGCCTTAGAGGTGGGAGCAAAAATGGCTATACCTGTGCTTCTCGATATCATTTACAATGATACAGAGCAAGAACTCAGAATTGCTGCTATTAGAGCCTTGGTTCAAATAGGAGAAGGAACACAGGATTTAGATCCATTTTTAGAGGATTTTGCCTTGGATTATAATCCAAATGTACAACGAATTGCGTTACAGGGTTTAGGTCGCTGGAAAGCTTCGCCACCAGAAAAAGTATTAGCGTTTCCAACAGCTCAAGGATTTGGTGCTTGGACTCCCGGAGGCCGGGGAGGTAAAATTTATATTGTAACGAATTTAAATGATAAGGGACCAGGTTCACTGCGGGAAGCAGTTGAAGCTAGTGGTTCAAGGATCGTGTTGTTTAATGTAAGTGGAACTATATTTTTAGAATCCGACTTAAAGATCCAAAACCCTTATATTACTATAGCTGGTCAATCTGCTCCTGGACATGGGATAACTATAGCTAACCACGAAACCAGTGTAGAAACCCATGATGTGATTATTCGCCATTTAAGATTCAGATTAGGTGATCAGAAACGTGCTGAATCTGATGCCTTAGGGGTTAATGGCGCCAATAATGTGATTATTGATCATGTTTCTGCCAGTTGGGGGATGGATGAAACATTATCTGTATCAGAAAGTGATAATGTAACAGTGCAGTGGAGTTTTATTACTGAAAGCATGAAGAATTCGTATCATTCTAAAGGCCCCCATGGTTATGGTTCCTTAGTCCGTGGCGGTTATGGTGCCAAATATTCTTTTATTAATAATTTATGGGCTCACCATATGGGCAGGATGCCTCGACCAGGAAACTATAACAATTATTTAGTTGATCCTGAAGGTTTATTCGTTGATTTTAGAAACAACGTTTTCTATAACTGGGGCGGTAATGTAGCTGGTGCTAATAATGACAAGGATTCTGTAACTAAATATAATTTTATTAATAATTACTACATACGTGGCTATAACTCAACTGGATCCTATGCTTTTCGTGAATATAGTACAAAAGCACAGGCTTACTTTGCTGGAAATTATATGAATGGTATAGAACCATCTGATCCTTGGTCATTAGTAGACGTACAAATTAGTTGGAATACGTTTATGAATTATTATAAACAGGAACAACCCTTTGAAAGTGGACATGTTACTACTGTATCCGCTCCTGAAGCCTATGAACTTGTCTTAGCTAACGCAGGTGCTCAACCAAGAGATGCAATTGATCAACGGGTTCAGGAATCAGTAATAAACCGTACTGGACGGCATATTGATTCCCAACATGAGGTTGGTGGATTCTTAGAAATTCAGCTCTTCCCTCCAGATAAAGATAGTAATAATGATGGTATTCCAGATTGGTGGTACGTTAAACATGGTTTTAACCCAAGTGTTGGATTACCTACTGATTTAGATCTTAATGGAGATGGATATACGATTATTGAAGAGTATTTAAATGGAACCAACCCTGATGTTATTTAAAATACGCACTCTATCTTGGTGCATAGCTTTAAGACAGTATGTCTTAGGGTTTATGTAATAAAAACAATTATAAGAGAGGGGTATTGTATGGTTAAAAACAAATTGTCAATTGCTTTAATTCTTGTAGTTGCACTGTTGTTAGTTGGTTGTTCCGATTTGGCTTCAATTGAAATCATTTATGACAGCTTACCAGTAATCGAACCAGGTCAAAGGGTAAATTTAACCGCTGTTGGTAAAACTGCTCTGAATATGAATGCTGAATTTGAAGAATTACGTTGGGAACTAAGTGACAAAAGACATGGTACTTTAGACTTAGTTAATGATGGTGTAGTGTTTACTGCTTTAGAACCAGGATTTGTAACGATTAGTGCTATCTCTGGTGACATTTCTGGCTCAGTAACTTTTGAAATTGTTGATGTGGTTCCTGATCCAGTCGTCTTCTTTGAGTCATTTGAAGATGGCGAAGTTGGCGAATATCCAGAAGGCTGGATTGTTTTAGATCAGGAAGCCCATGATTTAACTGGATATTCCGGTGGACGAATTTCTCGTGAACGAGCTACACATGGTTCTAAATCTGCAAAGATTGTTAGTATTCCAAATGCAGAAGGTAGAATCACATATGAGTTCGATAAACCATTACTTTATAACACTCTAAAAGTAGACTTCTTAATGCCAGAAGGTCAAGATAATATTAACCTTGAACTTCATGGTGAAAGTGGACGTCTATTCGGTTTATTCATTACTACCTCTGGTAATGTTCGCTATCGTCATCCTGACGGCAGTAATGGCAGTAATATTAGTAATGCTTCTAATAATAGATGGCATACTGCTGAGTTCCAGTGGAACGATGAAGAAAAAATTTATCATGCTTTTGTAACATCAGATGGTAACAGAGTTCAGATTACACCACCAGGTGGCAGCCCTTACGAAGAATTATATAGAGATGAACAAGTTATCAAGTTTAGTGCGATGATTACTAAACGTGATGGAGATAAGACATTCTATATCGATAATATTGAAGTTATAGATTTAGAAGTTCTTGAACGATTGAGTAAGTAAGTGAGAAAAGGCACCTGGATGGTGCCTTTTTACAATTTAAATGTATAGATATGCAGGATTTACCATATACTTAGTGGAATTATTAAAAAAATGCTAAGTTTACTGAGGCGGACTGCAACAATTTAGAACGGGGAGGAAGACAATGAATAAGAGAATTATTTGTTTCAGTTTATTAGCACTAGCTCTATTAGTATTTAGCGGGGTAGTAATGGCTGAAGGGGTATTGGTTTTTTCTGATTCCTTTGAAGAATACGCTGTAGGAACAGAACCAAATGGATGGACATTAGTTCACCCTACTGCAGGAGAAGTAGTTGATTCCTCATTTGTATCAATTCCAGATGGTAATGCTGCATTAAGATTATTTAGTACTCCTAATGACAATGGCGAAGTTTTTATTGATATTCCTGAAGTAAAAAAAGGTAAGTTAGTTGTAGACTTTTATCAACCGAGTTCTTCTCGAGATAATATTAATTTTGAGGTTAGAAATGGCGATAGCCGTGTAGTTGGAGTCTTTATTACTGGTAGTGGTAATGTAAGACCACGTGCTGACGGAGTTCAAACAGCTAACCTAATTAATTTACGGAACGATCAATGGCATACTTTTGTTATCCGTTGGGACGTCGATGCGAAAACATTCCAAGTAGCTTATATGGAAGGCGACAAAGAGGTTGCTATTGCTGATGCTGGAAAGACTGAATTTGGAGTAGATCCAGCTGGTATCGGTTTAAGTGTAAGTCGAATTGCCTTTAACGTGACTCGACGTGATCCAGGCAAGGAAGCATTTATTGATAATATTAGAGTTTATGATTTAGCAAAATAGTCTTTGAATTAGTCTAAGCTTTAACAGAAAGGAACAGTTGTAAGATGAGAAATAACAAAGTGTTATTAGTCTGCCTCATTGGTTTAGCAATGCTATTAGTAGGTTGTGGTTCAGATGTTCACAAGGTGATCATTGAACCATCTGCTGAGCGGGTTGATATGGATGAAGAATTGATTTTAACAGCTATTGGCTTTGATGAAGAAGGACGAATGATGGCTTTAGATACTAGGGCATATTGGTCACTAAGTGATGAGCACATGGGAGATATTAAAGCAGTTAGTCGTGACCAGGCCGTTTTTATACCCATTAGAGAGAGCTCAGTGACTATTTATGTAAAAGTAGGGAAAGCAACAGGTAATTTAACAGTAGATGTAGGTCAAAAGATCATTGCGGTCCGAGCTGATAAATACATTGATACTAACTCTAAAATATCAAAGCTTAACGACTCAGCCTATCCTGCTATTGTTCAAACTAATCAGGAAGGTAGTTGGATAGCTTGGGAGATTGAATTGCCGCGTAAATCTTTCTATACACCGGTAATATTATATGCTTGTGATAAGTCAGTCACGCGCGAACTGGTTATTGAACCAGAAGAACCGTTGTCTGTTGATGATCAGAGTGGGCTTATTCAGCAAATAACATTTCCTGCGAGTGGGGGAATGGGTAAAGTCAAAGATGAATGGCAAACAATGGTGTTAGAACCAGTGTTTCTTGATGCAGGACATTACAGAATTTACTTGCAGAATAGCAATGGCTCAGCAGGTAATTTGAGCTTAGCATGGATTGCCTTAGTTTATCCTATTGAATTAACGGAAGATGACTATCTCATCACAACTGTCAATAAGTTAGTGGGATTCTAAGTTTGCAACCGATAGGTGTAAAGCCTATCGGTTTTTTCTATTTCCTAAACTCCCCATCTAAATATTAACAAACGACAAAGGAATTTAACGTAACAGTGTTGAACAATTAATAAAAGGCGGCGAATTCTAGTTAGCCAGTTCGCTAAGTAAACAATATTAGGTAGAAGGGGGACGAATATGTTTAGGAATAAGTTTGCCATTGTTATTCTTTTAGTAATTGCTTTGGCTTTAACTGGTTGTTTTAAAAAGTCTGACCCTAACGAACTTAAAAGCATAGCTATAGATATTCTTTCTGAAGATGTAGTTACTGTTGAAGAAGAAAGCAAAATCGTATTAATTGGCAAAACACAAGCAATTCAGCTTAAGGCTGTTGGTCGAAATGCTAAAGGTCAGCCACTAGAGTTAAAGGACATTAACTGGAGTGTCTCTGATGAAGCTGTTGGTAAATTAGATAGTGATAACAAGGAAGAAGTTACCTTTACTGGAGCTGGCCAAGGTGGAAAGTTAACTGTTACAGTGAAAGGTGAAAAGGATATCAGTGCTAGTGTAGATTTAGTAGCCTTGGAGCTTATTCATGGTTTAGTTCCTGGCTATCCATTTAAAG
>JAAYMV010000001.1 GCA_012521185.1 Bacillota bacterium | reverse complement strand
TTTCTTGGTGGTTATAGCGAAAGGGTTCCACCTGTTCCCATTCCGAACACAGAAGTTAAGCCTTTCAGCGGCGATGGTACTGCCACATCTCGTGGTGGGAGAGTAGCTCACTGCCAAGACTAAGTTTCCACCTCGTAGGACAACCTACGAGGTTTTGTACATACCTATAAATATATTGGGGGTTATACATTTGAAATACAAAATAGAAGTTTACGAAAAAACAATGTCCAGTAAAATTGTGGCAGTGTTACGTAAAATCGATGTAACTAAAGCCGTCCCTCTTGCTGAAGCATTGGTTGCTGGTGGAGTAACAGCAATGGAAGTTACTATGGATACAGTTGGCGGTTTAGATGCGATTAGAGATATTCGTGCTGCTTTAGGCGATAAAGTAGTAGTTGGTGCTGGTACAGTTCTTGATCCTGAAACTGGTAGAGCAGCTTTGATGGCTGGAGCTCAGTTCTTAGTAGCACCTAATTTGAATGTTGATTTAATTAAGCTTGGTAATCGTTATGGTCGAATGGTTATTCCAGGTGTGATGACACCAACTGAAATTCAAACTGCTTATGAAGCTGGTGCTGACATTATCAAAGTGTTCCCAGCAAGTGCCGTTGGTTTAAGCTTCATTAAAGGAGTACTTGGACCACTAGATCACATTACCGTAATGGCTACTGGTGGGGTAAGTGTAGAAACTGCTAGAGATTTCTTAGATGCTGGTGTTTCTATCTTAGGTGTAGGCGGCAACTTAGTTAACAATAAACTGATTGCTGAAGGTAAGTTTGATGAGATTACAGCCTACGCTAAGCAACTTGTAGAAGTAGCAAATAGCAAATAAATAAGTTATTAGACCACGTTAGTCAAGGGTAAACTAAGGCTAAAGTGGTCTTTTTACAATAAGTAAATTTTAGGATAACGGAGGATCTTTGTGAAGATAGGTATTATAGGGACCCCTCTTAGCGGGAAAAGTACAGTATTTGAATTATTAACTAATGTAGCAGCCACCTCAGGAAATCAAGCTAATACAGGAATAGCCAAGGTAGTTGATCCTCGGGTAGCTAATTTAGAAAAAATAGTAAAGCCAAAAAGAACGATGTATGCTTCAATTGAATTCGTTGACATTGCCGGATTTGCTAGCGGACAAAAAGGCCGTGATTTTCTCAATGCCGTTAGAGACGTAGATGCTTTAGTACAAGTAGTGCGTACCTTTGAGAATGACCATGTTCCTACTATTGATGGCAATATTGATCCAATGCGTGATTTGCAGGAAATCCAATCAGAGTTATTATTAACTGACTGGAGTTTATTGGAGAATCGTTTAGAAAGATTAGCTAAAGAAAAGAATAAGAATCCTAATGCTGCAAAGGAAATTGCTGTTTTAGAGAAATGTAAAGCGGCTTTAGAGGGAGATTTGCCTTTACGGACATTAGAATTAACAGAAGAAGAAGATAAACTTATCCGAGGCTATGATTTCTTTACTAGAAAACCATTAATTATTGTAGCGAATGTTGGCGATGATGAAATGCGACAAAAAGAATATAAAGGACAGCAAGAGCTGGAAGAATGGGCCAATGAACGGAATATTCCAATTGTAATAGTCAGTGCTGAAATGGAACGAGAAATTAGCCAGCTTGATGAAGAAGATAAAGCATTATTCATGGAAGATATGGGAATTGAAGAATCTGGTATTGAGCGTTTATCAAGGGTGGCATATAATCATTTAGGTCTTGTTTCATATTTTACCGTTGGAGAAGTTGAGGTTCGGGTTTGGACTATTAAAAAAGGCACCAATGCTCGAGAAGGGGCAGGCAAGATTCACTCTGATATTGAACGAGGTTTCATTCGCGCAGAAGTGGTTGCTTACGATGATTTCGTAGAACATGGAAGCATGGCTAAAGTAAAAGAAAAAGGACTTTTCCGCTTAGAAGGTAAAGACTATATAATAAAAGATGGAGATATCATTACCTTTAGGTTCAATGTTTAATGTGTAGGAAAAATGAAAAAAGGAGCAGATAAAATGGATGTTCTGGCGAAGGCACAGGAATTAGCAGAGGCTTTAGGACAAAGTAGTGAGTACCAAAGGTTAAAACAAGCGCGAGAAACTATTGAGCAACATGAATCAGCTAAGATTATGTTGCGTAATTTCAGCGAAAAGCAGTTGGAATTACAAAAACAACAATTAGATGGCCAGCCGATTACTGAATCTCAAGTGGAAGAATTAAGACAATTATATGAAGTATTGTTGATTAATCCTTATATTCGTGAGTTATTTGAGGCCGAGTTTCAATTTAGTGGCTTAATGATGGAAGTTCAAGAGGTTCTAACTAAAGCAATTAGTTTAAAACCACTAGATGACGACCAGGTTGATCAAAAAGAAAGTCAGCAAATAATTAAACCAGAGAAGAAGATTTGGACTCCAGGAAGCTAGGAGTGATATTTTGGCGGCGCTAAAAATTGGTACAGCTGGAGTTCCCCATTCGACCAAGGCTCGTTCTACTCAGAATGGAATTAAACGAGTAGCTGAATTAGGGTTAGAATGTATGGAAATTGAGTTTGTCCGCGGCGTACAAATGAAAGAGCCGACTGCGATTAAAGTAAATGAGATTGCCAGCAAAGTAAATGTAGAGTTAACCGTTCATGCTCCATATTATGTTAATTTAAATGCTAAAGAAGCCGATAAGGTGAAAGCTAGCGCTAAACGAATTATGGATGCGGCCAATATTGGCTCGATTGCTGGAGCAAAAAGTGTAGTTTTTCATGCAGCTTATTATTTAGATAATCGTCCAAAAGAAGTATATGAGGCGGTAAAGAAAGAATTAATCGAGATTAGGAAACAATTAGATGATCAAGGAAATCTGATTCATCTACGTCCAGAAACTACAGGTTCACCCACTCAATTTGGGACTATTGAGGAAATAGTCAAGTTAAGTACGGAAGTTCCAGGTGTTTATCCCTGTATTGATTTTTCTCACTTACATGCACGCAGTATTGGGGCATACAATACATATGAAGAGATCTACCAAGTTCTTGATTTTGTGAAAAAAGAATTAGGTGTTGCAGCCTTAGAACAACTACATATGCATTTATCAGGGATTGACTATGGTGATAAAGGCGAGAAAAAGCATTTAATACTAAATGAATCAGATATGAACTATGAAGCAGTACTTCAGGCTTTAATTGATTTTAACGTTGGTGGTTGGCTCATTTGCGAGAGTCCTAATTTAGAAGAAGACGCTTTATTATTAAAGGAAACTTACGAGAAGTTACAGAAATAAGTAACGAGATCCCCTTAAAAAATTAGATATATGAGGAGGAGTAGGTATGGGTAAAGCGGATATTGGGTTAATTGGTTTAGCGGTAATGGGAGAAAACTTGGTGCTAAACATGGAAAGCAAAGGATTTACAGTTGCTGTTTATAATCGGACTGTCAGCAGGGTAACAGATTTTGTTAATGGCCGAGGAAAAGGAAAGAACATTATTGGAGCTACTTCTTTAGAAGAATTAGTCCAATCTTTAAAACGTCCTCGTAAAGTTATGTTGATGGTTAAAGCAGGTCAACCAGTAGATGATTTTATCGAACAATTAATTCCTTTGCTTGACGAAGGTGATATCATTATTGATGGTGGTAACTCACATTTCCCAGATACTAATCGTCGGACTAAACGAGTCGAGGAAGCAGGCCTACTCTTTGTTGGGGCAGGGGTTTCAGGTGGAGAAGAAGGAGCTCTTAAAGGACCGAGTATTATGCCAGGTGGTTCTAAGGCTGCGTGGGAGCACGTTAAACCAATCTTCCAAAAAATTGCGGCTAAAGTTGCTGGAGATGTTCCTTGCTGTCAATGGGTGGGAGACGCTGGTGCCGGCCATTTTGTGAAAATGGTGCACAACGGTATCGAATACGGTGATATGCAGTTAATTTGCGAAGCCTATTATATTATGAAGCATGCCTTAGGTTTAACTGCCGATGAATTACATGAGGTTTTTGCTGAATGGAATAAAGGCGAGTTAGACAGTTACTTAATTGAGATTACTCGTGATATTTTCGCAAAAATCGATAAGGACACAGGTCAACCATTAGTAGAATTAATTTTAGATACAGCCGGGCAAAAAGGCACAGGTAAATGGACTTCACAAGCTGCTTTAGACTTAGGAATTGCTACACCAACTATTACAGAAGCAGTATTTGCTAGATTTTTATCAGCGATTAAAGATGAAAGAGTGGCAGCTGAAAAAATTCTTACCGGTCCAGATTTGAAGTACGAAGGAGATCGAGAAGAATTTATTGAAGCCATACGCCAAGCTTTATTTGCATCCAAAATCTGTTCTTATGCCCAAGGTTTTGCCATGATGAAGCAAGCTTCTGAAGAGTGGGGCTGGAACTTAAACTTTGGTGAAATAGCTTTAATGTGGCGTGGTGGATGTATTATCCGGGCTCAATTCTTAGAAAATATTAAAGAAGCATTTGATGAAGATCCGAATTTACCAAACTTATTATTAGCTCCATACTTTAGAGAAGCGATTAATAAAGCTCAACCTGGTTGGAGAAAAGTAGTAGCTACTGCTACAGAATTGGGTTTACCAATTCCTGGTTTTAGCTCAGCCTTATCTTATTATGATGGCTACAGACGGGGAACACTTTCTGCTAACTTAATTCAAGCTCAGAGAGACTACTTTGGTGCACATACTTATCAGAGAATTGACCGTCCAGGTATTTTCCACACTGAATGGCTAAATCCAGACAGAGAAGTTACTAGCGATCTACAAAGTTAGAAAATGAGTTAGTAGTCTTAGGTATCCCTATGTACCGGGATACCTAAGTTTATATTATAGGCTAGCGAGTACCAAGAAAGATTAAAGCTACTCCAATAGCCACTATTAAAATTTTTTGCAGAGGAATTTGATTAGCTAGACCGATCAAACCAAGGGTATTTACGAGAATTAAAATTGTTGGACCAATTAGTCCTAAAACAGCATTAATTTTAATAGCAGTATCTACTTTAGCATATTTGAGCATTAGTAAAGCAGCAGTAATCTCTAAGGTTCCAGCTAAGATACGAAATAAAGCCATACTAATCACAATTCGCAATTCACTTAACATAATATTCCTCCTTGGTTTTACTCGGGTATTTCAGAAAGGGGTAAGACAGTGTATCAGCATTTATCAAAAGCAGATCCAGAATTACTTGAAGTAATTAAATCTGAAAGTCGTCGACAACAAGACAAATTGGAATTAATTGCTTCGGAAAACTTTGTAAGTTTGGCTGTGTTAGAAGCAATGGGCAGCCCACTTACTAATAAGTATGCAGAAGGCTATCCTGGTAGACGTTATTATGGTGGCTGTGAGCATGTGGACGTTGCTGAAAATTTAGCTATCGAAAGAGCTAAAGAATTATTTGGCGCAGAGCATGTTAATGTTCAGCCGCACTCTGGTTCACAAGCAAATCAAGCTGTATACTTTGCACTCTTAAAACCTAATGACACAGTACTCGGTATGGATTTAAGTCATGGCGGACATTTAACTCATGGCAGTCCGGTGAACTTGTCAGGAACTTGGTTTAACTTTGTTCACTATGGCGTAACTAAGGATGAAGAATTATTAGACTACGATCAGGTACAAGCTTTAGTTGAAAAACATAAACCAAAAATGATTGTAGCAGGTGCCTCAGCTTATTCCCGGGTCATTGATTTTAAGCGTTTAAGAGAAATTGCTGATTCGGTTGGAGCATATTTAATGGTGGATATGGCTCATATTGCGGGCTTAGTGGCTGCAGGCGTTCATCCAAGCCCTGTTCCTCATGCTCACGTAGTTACTACTACTACTCATAAGACTTTAAGAGGTCCTCGTGGGGGAATGATTCTTTGCAAAAAAGAATTTGCCAAAGCGATTGATAAAGCTATCTTCCCTGGAATTCAAGGTGGACCACTAATGCATGTGATAGCTGCTAAAGCTGTGTGCTTTAAAGAAGCATTAAGCACTGAATTCAAAGAGTATCAACAACAAGTAGTGAAAAATGCTAAAGCTTTGGCTCAAGGCTTAGCTGATGCTGGATTTAAATTAGTTTCTGGCGGAACAGATACACACTTAGTATCAGTAAACGTGAAGTCGCGTGGATTTACTGGACGTGAAGCAGAAAATCTATTAGATGAAGTCGGTATTACCGTAAACAAAAACACCATTCCGTTTGAAACCGAAAGTCCCTTTGTCACCAGTGGAATTCGTTTAGGAACTCCAGCTTTAACAACTAGAGGCTTGAAAGAGGCGGAAATGTTAGAGATTGCAGAGTTAATTAGTAAGACTTTAGATCGAAATACTACAGATTACTCAGAGATCAAAAGCAAAGTAAAAGAAATCACTGAAAGATTTCCATTATACCCTGATTTAGATTAAAGGACTAGCTTAGCTAGTCTTTTTTGATTTTGATTTTAATAAAGATATGATACAATTATATTTAATAAAGCAATTTCAATTATTAGAGTAGAGGAGAAGAGAAATGCCTACTCAACCAGTACCTCCTTATCAGTTAGATGAAACTACTAAGAAAAACATGAAATTAAATAATATAGATGGCAGCTTTGCTGTCACTAGTGATAATCTGGCTGCGCCCTATTTGGGTTTATTTGCTTTGTCATTAGGCGCTACACCTTCCCAGATAGGGATGTTAAATGCTTTTCCAAATTTATTAGGCAATATTTTGCAGATTCCATACGGGATCATGGCGGATAGGTTAGGCAGAAGGCGTTTTCTAATATTATTAGGTTCCGTTTGGAATCGCTGCAGCTGGTTGTTAATGGCTATAATTCCCTTTCTACTGCCAGAGGCTTGGCAGGTACCATCAGTTATTATTATTGCTACGCTAAGAATAGTTATTGGAAATCTAGGGGTGCCAGCATGGACAGCAATTCAAGCAGAAATTATACCTCGGCCTTTACGTGGACGATACTATGCTAGACGGAATGTTATTCTTAATGCATTTGGCTTAATCACTACTTTTATAGCTAGTCAGATTTTGAGAGCCTCATTTCCGAAAAACTATCAGATTCTATTTGTTTTAGCATTTATAACAGGAATTTTATCAACTCTTACTTTTGCTCAAATTGCGGTAAAACCAATGCCTAGAAAGGCCAAACAGGTTAATGTGCAAGCTAAATTGAAACAAAGGCTTGGTAATTTTGCCAAAGCTATAAAAAGTAATAAGGCTTTTTCTGCTTACTGTTATAGTGCTTTAGTTTGGAACTTTGGTGTTTCCTTGGCAGGTCCACTAGTAGTAGTTTATTACATGCAAAATTTAGGTGGTACAGAAGGTTTTTGGGCATATGTACAAGGAGCTTCTATAATTGCTGGAATTCTATGTCAGCGCTATTGGGGAAGGCTACTCGATCAGTTCGGTGAGAAAAATATAATGGTTAAAGCTGGAGTAGGCGCTGTTTTAGTACCATTATTATGGTATATAGCTCCCTTTGCGGGTTTTGGACTATTGATTAATTTTATCGGTGGCTTTGCCTGGGGCGGTTATAATCTAGCTGCTTTCAATCTACTTTTGGAGATCACTCCTGAGGAAAATCGTTCCTTATATGTTGGTGTGTATAATACATTACTAGGCTTTGCTACTGCTTTAGGGCCACTTATTGGCGGTATTTTGGCAGAGGTCATTGGCCTTTCTAATCTATTTATTATTTCCTTTGTGGGACGGGGAATAGGTTTGTTATTACTTAGCCTCAGTGTAGACAGTTCTAACCATACCCCGATGCGTTGGCGAGATTTGCTGTCAACTCATGTTCGAGTTCGGTAAAGTAAAATTCCCTGG